>JALEZT010000048.1 GCA_022772725.1 Eubacterium sp. | reverse complement strand
GCTCAGAACAGAGGGCGGTATAAGCGGATTTATAAGACCTGTTGAAAGCGAGCACGATATTTTTTCAAGCGGTCATTCAAGTGTTTCCGTTTCGCAGGCTCTCGGACTTGCAAAGGCAAAGCAGTTAAAGGGCGAAAAGGGCAAGGTTATTGCCGTTATCGGCGACGGTGCATTAACAGGCGGACTTGCTTATGAGGGACTTAATAACTGCGATTTTGAGCCGAGTAATCTGATTGTTATTTTGAATGATAACAATATGTCTATCAGTCAAAATGTGGGCACAATGTCGGAGCATTTAACCGCTATAAGAACCTCTAAAAGATATTTCACCTTTAAATCAAAGGTTAGACGAACCTTTGCAAAAATCCCTAAAATAGGAAATCAAATAAACAGATTTTTAACGCTGATTAACAGTAAGCTTCGCCGAAAGGTTTATCATAACGCAACCTTCTTTGAGGATATGGGCTTTCGTTATTACGGTCCTATTGACGGGCACGATATGGAAAGCCTTATCTCTGCGCTTGAAACCGCAAAGGCACACACTCATTCGGTTCTTATTCATGTAAACACGGTTAAGGGTAAGGGCTATAATCCGGCAGAGCAAAATCCAACTATGTTTCACGGCATCGGGAAGTTTGATGTTGAAACCGGCGAGCCGAAGCAAAGCGGAGAAAACTTTTCATCTGCCTTTGGAAAGGTTGTTTGCAGTCTCGCCGAAAAGGATTCAAGAATTTGCTGTGTAACCGCCGCTATGGCAGACGGCACAGGATTAATTCCTTTTTCGCAGAAATATCCAAGAAGATTTTTTGATGTCGGCATTGCAGAGCAGCACGCAGTAACCTTTTCAAGCGGTCTTGCAAAAAACGGTATGGTGCCTGTTTTTGCAGTTTATTCAACCTTTTTGCAAAGGGCTTATGACCAGCTTATACACGATGTTGCAATGCAGAATTTAAAGGTTGTTTTCGGCATAGACCGTGCAGGCTTCGTCGGCGAGGACGGCGAATCACATCAGGGAATTTTTGATGTTTCGTTTTTAGATTCCGTGCCCGGTATGAATATTTATGCTCCGTGCACCTATGAAGAGCTTGCGCTTATGCTCGGAAAGGGAATTTATCACGATATGGGAGCCGTTGCAGTTCGTTATCCGCGAGGTAAGGAGCCAGAGTTTCCTATTGAATACCATTATAATAAAAATGATTATGATGTTTTCGGAGACGATAAATCCGATAATTGCATTATTACCTACGGCAGAGAGTTTGCACAGTGTATTTCGGCTCTTGAAGAGCTTGAAAAAACATTTATAATTAAGCTTAACAAAATTAAACCCGTCAGCGCAGATGCCGTTAAAATCGCTTCAAATGCCAAAAAGGTTTTCTTCTTTGAGGAGGGCATAAAAAGAGGCGGAGTCGGCGAGGTGTTCGGCGAAATGCTTGAAGAACTTTCGGCAAATTGCTCATACCGTCATATTGCCGTTAATGATGAATTTGTTAAGCAGGCTCCTGTTGAAAGGCAAATTATTTCATATAAATTAGACAAGCAGTCTATAATTAACGAGGTTTTGAATGGCTAAAAAAATCAGGCTTGATGTTGCCGTTTTTGAAAGAGGATATGCCCCAAGCAGAGAAAAGGCAAAGGCTATTATTATGGCGGGGCAGGTTTTTGTTAATAATCAAAAGGTTGATAAGGCAGGAACCGAAATTAAAGAGGACGATGTTCTTGAGGTTAGGGGAAGCACCTTAAAATATGTCAGCCGCGGCGGCCTTAAGCTTGAAAAGGCAATGCAAAAATTTCCCATCAGCTTAAACGGAAAAATCTGTATGGATGTCGGCGCATCAACGGGCGGCTTTACCGATTGTATGCTTATGAACGGAGCCGTTAAGGTTTATTCGATTGATGTCGGCTACGGTCAGCTTGCGTGGAAGCTGAGGTGCGATGAAAGAGTTGTTAATCTTGAAAGAACAAATTTCAGATATGTAACAGAGGAGCAGATAAAAGACCCTGTTGATTTTGCTTCTGTTGATGTTTCATTCATTTCGTTAAGCCATATTTTGCCTAATCTTCATAAATTTCTTTCGGAAAACGGAGAGGCGGTTTGCCTCATAAAACCGCAGTTTGAGGCGGGAAAGGACAAGGTTGGCAAAAAGGGCGTTGTGCGCGACGCTGATGTTCATATTGAGGTGGTTAATAAGGTTTTAAGCCTTGCGCTTGAAAACGGCTTTTCCGCTGAGGGACTTGAATTTTCTCCCGTAAAAGGACCCGAGGGAAATATAGAATATCTTGTTTACTTAAAAAAATCCGAAAATCCCGAAATAAACCCGTTAATAAATCCTGTTCAACTTGTTAAAGATTCACACGAGGAATTACAATGATTTTTTCAGTATTTGCAGATTTAAGCAAAAGCGAAGCAAAAAATATTGCGCTTAATCTTTTAAATATTTCAAATAACGAAAGCTGCTCCGTATATTTCAGCAGTGAATATCAAAAGGAGCTTGCAGGCGAGAATTGTAAATTTGCCGAGGAGGAAAGACTTTACGATATTTGCGATATTGCAATTGCCGTCGGAGGAGACGGAACAACAATGAAGGTTGCCCGTAACGCCGCAGTTCACGGCAAATCAACTCTCGGAATTAATGGTGGCAGGCTCGGCTTTTTAAGCACTATTGAAAAAAACGAATTAAACCTTTTAAAATGTGTTGTCAGCGGAGATTACTCTGTTGACGACAGAATTATGATTAAAGCAGAGGTTTTTGAAAACGGAGAGCTTAAAAGCACTTATCATTGCCTTAATGACGCCGTGCTTTCTCGCGGCGATTTTTCAAGGCTGATTGATTTTGATGTTCAGTCAGACGGCAGAGAGCTTCTTCGCGTTCGTGCCGACGGCGTTATCTTTTCAACGCCAACTGGCTCAACGGCTTATTCTCTTGCCGCAGGCGGTCCTGTGTTGAGCACTGACCTTGATTGCTTTGTTATAACCTCAATCTGTCCTCATTCGCTTATGGACAGAAGTATTGTTGTTAATTCAAAAAACAGTCTGAAAATCTCTGTTTGCAGTGATGTCAGCAACGACGCGGTTTTAACCTGCGACGGCGAAAAGCCTGTTTTAATTTCAAATGACAGTTATGTGAAAATTTCACTTTCGGAATATAAAGCACACCTTATAAAAATTAAACCCGATAATTTTTATGAAATAGTAAAAAAGAAAATTGTTGAAAGAAGAATTTAAGAAGGAGGGGCACGGCGAATATGAAGAAACGAAGACACGCAAAAATAATTGAGCTTATAAAAAACAATAATGTTGAAACGCAGGAGGAGCTTCAAAATCTTCTGCGTGAAAACGGCTTTGAGGTAACACAGGCAACAATTTCAAGAGATATTAAGGAATTAAGGCTTGTAAAAGAGCTTTCCGAAGAGGGAAGATATATATATTCAACAGGCATTAAATCAAATCCCGACGAGCTCTCCCTTAATGCCTCCGGCATTTTCAGCGAGTCAATTTTAAGCATAGATTATGCGCTTAACACGGTGTGTATTAAATGCTTTTCAGGTATGGCAGGTGCCGCCTGTGCTGCTATTGATTCAATGAAATGGGCAGGAGTTCTCGGAACCATTGCGGGCGACGATACCATTTTTGTTTTATGCAAAACAGAAAAAGCCGCCCAGATATTTACACTCAATTTGGAGAAAACATTAAATGTTAAAAACTCTTAATATTGAAAATATTGCGGTTATTGAAAGCGCAAAAATTGAATTTAATAAGGGTCTTAATGTGCTGACGGGCGAAACGGGTGCAGGTAAATCCATAGTTGTTGATTCAATCAATGCAATTTTGGGCGAAAGAACCTCAAAGGAGCTTGTGCGCCACGGTGCCGATTATGCCTTTGTAAGCGCGTTTTTTGTTGATATAAGCCAAGATGTTTGCACTCTTCTTGATGAATACGGCATTGAAGGCGAGGAGGACGGCTCCTTGCTTTTAACAAGAAAAATCAGCAAGGACGGCAAATCAACCTGCAAAATAAACGGAAAAAGCGCAACCGTTTCAATGCTTCGTGAAATAGGAAGAATACTTGTTAATATTCACGGTCAGCACGATAGCCAAGCCTTATTAAATCCCGATTATCATTATAAGTATATAGATATGCTTGCTCAAAGCAGTGAGCTTCTTTCCGAATATAAACAGGCTTTTTCGCATCTTTTGTCTATAAGGCGCAGACTGAAAGCACTTACTGTTGATGAGGACGAAAAGGACAGACGCCTTGAACTGCTTGATTATCAAATCAAGGAGCTTGAAAATGCCGATATTAAGATAGGCGAAACCGCAGGGCTTCTTGAAAAGAAAAAGGCTATGGAAAACTGCGAGGCAATGCTTCGTGCGTATTCAGCACTCCTTGCCTGCATTAACGGAAACGATAACGAAAGCGGTGCTCTTACCGCTTTAACAGACGCTAACAGAGAGATTGAAGTGTTTTCTCATATTTCAAAAAATGCCGAAAAGGCAAGCTCTGTAATGAATAATGTTTTTGATGAGCTTGAAACCGTTAAGGATATTATTGAAACTGAAATCTCTTCGCTTGATTTCAGCGAAAATGAGCGCGAGGAAACGGAGGAACGCCTTGATTTTCTTTTCAAATTAGGTAAAAAATACGGCGAAACTGAAGAGGAAATGCTTTCGTATCTTGAAAAAGCAAAGGAAGAAAGAAATGCCGTTTTGTTTGATGAGCAGTCGCTTGAAGAGCTTAATGCCGAATATGATAACGCATATTCGCAGGTATTAAGCCTTGCCGATGAAATTTCAAAAATCAGGAAGGACACCGCCGTTAAATTTGAAAAAGAGGTTAAGGAAAGGCTTGAATATCTTGATATGCCTAAAATCCGCTTTATTGTTAATTTTGAAAAGGGGATTTTGACCTCAAACGGCTATGATAAAATTGAATTTCTTATTTCAACAAATCCGGGCGAACCGCCGAAGCCGCTTTCAAAAATAGCCTCGGGCGGCGAGCTTTCAAGAATAATGCTTGCAATTAAAAATTTGATAGCATATAATGATACGGTCGGCACCTTGATATTTGATGAAATAGACACGGGTGTTTCCGGCAGAGCAAGCAGGAAAATCGGACTTGCTCTTAAATCTGTTTCAAAAAGCACACAGGTTATAACCGTAACACATTCAGCGCAGATAGCCTCTGCCGCCGATTATCATTTTCTTATTCAAAAGGATTTCGAAAATGACAGAACCTACACCAAGGTTACTCTGCTTGATTATAACGGCAGGATAAATGAGCTTGCACGAATAATGGGCGGAATTGAAATAACTCCCGTTCTTTTACAGAGCGCGGAGGAGCTTTTAAAAAATATTGATAATTGACGCTTTTGCGTCTTAACGGAGGACAATATGGGAATTTACGAAGAATTACAAGAAAGAGGTCTTATCGCTCAGGTAACTAATGAGGAAGAGATAAGAGAAATGGTAAACAGCGGAAAAGCTGTTTTCTATATCGGCTTTGATTGCACAGCGGATAGCCTTACCGCAGGTCATTTTATGGCTTTAACTCTTATGAAAAGGCTTCAAGAGGCAGGCAATAAGCCTATTGCGCTTATCGGCGGCGGCACAACTATGATAGGCGATCCTTCGGGCAGAACAGATATGAGAAAAATGCTCACCCGCGAGGATATAGACCATAATGCCGAATGCTTTAAGCGCCAAATGGAACGCTTTATTGATTTTTCCGACGGCAAGGCATTAATGATAAATAATGCCGATTGGCTTTTAAATCTTAATTATGTTGAGCTTTTAAGAGAGGTTGGCGCGTGCTTCTCGGTTAATAATATGCTTCGCGCAGAGTGCTATAAGCAGAGAATGGAAAAGGGTCTTTCCTTCCTTGAATTTAACTATATGATTATGCAGTCCTACGATTTCTATTATCTTTTCAAAAATTATGACTGCAATATGCAATTCGGCGGAGACGATCAGTGGAGCAATATGCTCGGCGGAACAGAGCTTATAAGAAGAAAGCTCGGCAAGGACGCACACGCAATGACGATAACTCTTCTTACCGATTCGCAGGGCAAAAAGATGGGCAAAACCGCAGGAAATGCAGTTTGGCTTGATCCGAATAAAACCTCTCCGTTTGAGTTTTATCAGTATTGGCGCAATGTTGCAGACACAGATGTTTTAAAATGTATAAGAATGTTAACCTTCCTTCCGCTTGACGAAATCAAGAAGATGGATGAATGGGAGGGAAGCCAGCTTAACACCGCTAAGGAGATACTTGCCTTTGAGCTTACAAAGCTTGTTCACGGCGAGGAGGAAGCACAAAAAGCACAGGAGGCGGCAAGAGCACTCTTCGGTGCAGGTGCAAGCAGTGAAAATATGCCCTCAACAAGTGTTAATGAGTCTGAATTTACAGACGGAAAAATAGCGGTTCTTGACCTTATGCTTAAAGCAGGTATTATTAAATCAAAGGGCGAGGGCAGACGCCTTATTCAGCAGGGCGGTGTTGCGCTCAATGATGAAAAGGTTACCGACCCTTATGCTTCTGTTGATACAGATGCCTTTGCAAACGATGTTGTTATCAAAAAAGGCAAAAAGGTTTTCCATAAATTCATATTAGAATAATTTAAAAACGGCAGGCTTCTGCCGTTTTTAGACTGTCGATAAAGTGGTCTGAACCACGCTGATATCAAAAAATGTATTTGCAATAATTTGCAGGGAGCGGCGACCCTGACGCTCCGTTTTATATTGTAAGCGTAACAAGGAAATGCCGCAGAAGCAAAGGCTTCCGCGGCATTTAGCGTTTTTCGTTTTTTGCTCGGGGGCAGTACCTTTGTACAGCTCCCACTCGCAAGAAAACGAAATTCAGTTCCATTTCTCGAAGTCTCCCAGCGTGTAGAAATTTGTTATTTGGACTTTTTCTACACGCTGAAAACGGCAGGTTCTGCCGTTTTTTTATTTAATTATATATTGAAGAAATATTATTTATTTGATATAATATTTAATTAATGCGAAAATATATTTAGGTGAAAAATATGAATGAAATTCAAGCGAAAATAGAAAATTTGCGAAAAGCTCTTAAATACCACAGTGATAGGTATTATAACGATGACGCACCCGAGATTGAAGATTACGAGTATGATATGATGATGCGCGAGCTTCAAAGGCTTGAAGAGCAGTATCCGCAGTATGACGCTCCCGACTCTCCTACTAAAAGAGTCGGCGGACGGGCTGATAACAGCTTTGAGAGCGTTACTCATACTGTAAGAATGGAATCTCTTCAAGACGCTTTTTCAAAAAACGAAATATACGATTTTGATAAAAGAGTGCGCGAATCGGTTTTAAATCCTAAATATTGCGTTGAGCCGAAAATAGACGGCCTTTCCGTTTCTCTTGAATATGAAAACGGCGTTTTCGTAAGAGGCTCAACAAGAGGCGACGGAGATGTCGGCGAGGATGTCAGCGGAAATTTAAGGGTTATAAGAAATATTCCTTTAAAGCTTAATAAGCCCATTCCTTTCATTGAGGTAAGAGGCGAGGTTTATATGCCTAAAAAGAGCTTTGAAAGAGTTGTTGACCGTCAGCTTGTAAACGGCGAAGCACCCTTTAAAAATCCAAGAAACGCCGCCGCAGGCTCCTTGCGGCAAAAGGACAGTATTGCCGCCGCTTCAAGAGGGCTTGATATTTTTGTTTTCAACATTCAGCAGATTGAGGGAGTTACTTTAAATTCTCATAAGCAGAGCCTTGACTTTTTAAAGGAGCTCGGATTTAACACCGTTCCCGATTATACGCTTGTTGATAATATTGATGACGCTATTGCGCAAATTGATAAAATCGGCGAAAGCAGGGGAAGCCTTGAATTTGATATAGACGGCGCAGTTATTAAGGTAGATGATTTTGAAATGCGCCGTGAGCTCGGCTCAACCTCAAAATTTCCGAAATGGGCGGTTGCCTTCAAATATCCTCCAGAGGAGAAGCAAACTAAAATTATTGATATTGAAATAGCCGTTGGCAGAACGGGCGTTTTAACTCCAACCGCCGTTCTTGAACCTGTTCATCTTGCAGGAACAACTGTTTCGCGCGCAACGCTTCATAATCAAGATTTTATAAATGAAAAGGGTATTGCAATCGGAGATATTGTAACTGTCAGAAAAGCAGGGGATATTATTCCCGAGGTGTTATGTGTTAATGAGCATAACAGCAGCGAAGCCTTTAAATTTCCCGAAAGATGCCCGAGCTGTTCAAGCAGGGTAATAAGAGAAGATGGCGAAGCGGCTATTAGGTGCATAAACCCCGATTGTCCCGCCCAGCTTTTAAGAAATCTAATTCACTTCTGCTCGCGCGATGCTATGGATATTGAGGGTCTCGGCCCTGCTATTCTTGAAACCTTTGTTAATAACGGCTTAATTGAAAAAACAGAGGAAATTTATGAGCTGACCTATGAAAAGATAGACGGCGCAGGTCTTGAAGGCTTTAAGGATAA
>JALEZT010000040.1 GCA_022772725.1 Eubacterium sp. | reverse complement strand
TCGGCGTTCCTTTTTTGTGCTTCATAACCGCAAAAAAACAATCATATCCCGTAGGGGCGAACTGCGTTCGCCCGCTTTTTGTATAAATGCGATTTACGGGAGAACACAGTTCTCCCCTACGGTGTTGCATTTAGGTTTTATAACGATTTAAATGTATTTTCGTAGGGGACGGTTTCCACGCCGACCCGTTTCGTTCGGAACGCCGATACGGTGTTACCTACGCCAAAAGAAAAGCCCTCGGAATTTTCCGAGGGCTTGCTAATTGCTTTATGTATTTATCAGTTATTGATAAGCTTGTCGTCTTCGTTGTTCCAGCTGTAAAGCTTACGAACCTCTGCGCCAACCGCCTCTGACGGATGCTCGGAAGCAAGCTTTCTCATAGCCTTAAAGTGAACCTGACGGCCTGCCGGGCTCATATCAAGAAGGAATTCTTTTGCGAATGAGCCGTCCTGAATGTCGGTAAGAATCTGCTTCATAGCCTTCTTTGTTTCAGCAGTAACAATCTTCGGGCCTGTGATATAATCGCCGTATTCAGCAGTGTTGGAGATTGAATATCTCATTCCTGCGAAGCCTGATTGATAGATAAGGTCAACAATAAGCTTCATTTCGTGGATACACTCAAAGTAAGCATTTCTCGGGTCGTAGCCTGCCTCGCAAAGAGTTTCAAAGCCTGCCTGCATAAGAGCGCAAACACCGCCGCAAAGAACTGCCTGCTCACCGAAGAGGTCTGTTTCTGTTTCTGTTCTGAATGTTGTTTCAAGAACACCTGCTCTTGCGCCGCCGATACCGAGCGCATAAGCAAGAGCCTTATCAAGAGCGTGGCCGCTTGCGTCCTGCTCAACTGCAACAAGGCAAGGAGTTCCTTTGCCTGCCTGATATTCTGAACGAACTGTGTGGCCCGGTGCTTTTGGAGCAATCATTGTTACATCAACAAACTTAGGCGGCTTGATACAGCCGAAATGAATGTTGAAGCCGTGAGCGAACATAAGCATATTGCCTTCTTCAAGATATGGCTCAATCTCGTTTTTATAAACATCTGCTTGAAGCTCATCGTTAATAAGAATCATAATGATATCAGCCTGCTTTGCAGCCTCTGCGGTTGTGTAAACCTTAAAGCCCTGCTTTTCAGCCTTTGCCCAGGATTTGCTTCCCTCATAAAGACCGATGATAACATCACAGCCTGATTCCTTTAAGTTAAGTGCGTGTGCGTGGCCCTGTGAGCCGTAGCCGATGATTGCAATCTTCTGACCTGCAAGGTAGTCAAGGTTGCAGTCGGACTGATGATAAAGCTTTGCTTCTGACATAATAAAATCCTCCGTAAATTTATTTTCGGCAGGTTGTATGATAACCCTGCCTGTTTTTAACAATTCATATTATAGCTTGTATGATGTCTAATGTCAACAGTTAATTTCAATTTATTTTTGAAGCGCTTCAATGGCGTGCAGAATATGAAGCCTCATAGCCGTTCTTGCACCCTCGGGATTTCTCTTTTTGATGAAATCCATAATCAATCTGTCGTCTTTCAAATTATTATCGCTCACATCGCTGTCCTTCGTTAAAACGATAACGCCCTTTTTAATCGCATTAAAAATAACGGGCATAAACTGCTTAACAAAGGAGTTGTGCGTTGCGTTTGCAATGCTTTCGTGGAATTTCTGCTCCTCAAAGGTGCGGTCCTCGCCGCTCAAAATCTTTTTCTCAATCTCCTCGCCGTAATAGCAGATTGTTTCTATTTCCTCGTCTGTTGCGCGCTCTGCCGCAAGATAAGCGCAGTCGGGCTCAAACATAAGGCGCATTTCAAATAAATCGTCAAGTCCCGAGGCAATGTCGCTCAAATCGCCCGAGCTGATAACTGTGTTTGAGGTAACAAAGGTTCCCTTGCCTCGTCTGATTTCAAGCATACCGCTTGTTGTTAATATCTTAACCGCCTCGCGCAGAGTGGAGCGGCTGACTCCGAGCTCGGATGCCAAATCGTTTTCGTTCGGGAGCTTATCTCCTGCCGAAAAGCGCTCCTCGCCTTCAATCATTTTTCGTATTCTTTGCGCTGTGCTGTCTGCCAGCATTGCGGATTTTTCCATAGGAACACCTCTTTCGCTTAGATTACACTACACATAATACCACATCATACAACCAAAAGTCAATATGTTGTCGGACATCTTACAACAAAAACGCTCTGTTTTTACTCAATAATTTGTTCAAAATAATCAATTATTGCCATATCACTTGTAAATTGTGAACAAATAAAGTAAAATCTAATATATAATAAGTATATTAGGAAGTGAAAAAGAATGAACAGAGCGCAGGAATTGCGGTTTTATATTGAAGCGCTGTGTGTTTACGATTTAAAAAAGGACGAGGTTATATCTTCGCTTCTTGATTTATTAAGCAGTGTTTCAAATGAAAGCGTGCTCGAAAAGCAAAGCGAATTTTTCAGAAGGGTAACACGCCACAAATCCTTAAAGCATTATATCTCAAAGCTTATTCTTCAAGATGATAATGCCTTCACAAAGGCGGCAGCAGGCGGAAATGCTTCCGATTTGCCCGAGGCGGTTTTAAACGGAGTTAAAGGCGACCTTGAAAAGCTTGAAGCCATAGCAGGCGTTAGGGCAGAGGATATTTATAATTCCGTTGAGGATAAGGATTTAAGAGAGGTTTTGAAAACCCTGCCCGAATGGGAAACGGGAAGCGCAGACGCTCCGCTTGAAAGCGACTGGAAAAATCAAACAGACGCTTTAATTAATTACCATAAATTAAACGGCTACGGAATGTTTTCAAAATATAACGCTTTTGCGTGGAGAAATCACAGCCTTTATCCGCTTGCCGGCACAGACCCGATTTTGCTTTCGGATTTGAAAAACTATGAGCTTCAACGCAGGCAGGTTATTGATAACACGGAAAGCTTTGTAAACGGTTATCCTGCAAACAATGTTTTGCTTTACGGCGACAGAGGCACCGGTAAAAGCTCAACAGTTCACGCCGTGTTGAATGAATATGCACCGCAGGGGCTTCGTATGATTGAAATATCAAAAAGCGATATTCCCGATTTAACACTCATAAGGGAGCAGCTTGCCGAAAGCCCTATGAAATTTATAATTTTCATTGATGATTTGTGCTTTGATTCGCACGACGATTCGTTCGGCGAGTTGAAAGCCGCTCTTGAAGGAAGCCTTTCGGGCAGAAAGCACAACACAATTATTTATGCAACCTCAAACAGACGCCATCTCATCAAGGAAAGCTTTTCAGACAGGGAAAACGATATAAACAGAAACGATATTATGCAGGAGCAATTGAGCCTATCCGACCGCTTCGGACTTTCAATAACCTTCATTAATCCAAACAAAAAGGATTATCTTGATATTGTTGAAAAAATCGCGCAGGACAGAGGACTTAATGTTAACCTTGACCGTCTTTTCCTTGTTGCAGAGCAATGGGCTTCAAAAAAGGGAGGCCGCTCGCCGAGGTGTGCAAGGCAGTTTATTGATTTTGTTGAAAGCGCGGAAAAGCGCGGACGCGAATGGTAAAAAATGCAAAATATTTTATTTAAAAAATTTTAACAAACTTAATCAAATGTTAATTTGCCGATAAAATTATGAACAAAAAATAATGGTATATTTGTTTCAAATTAAAAATAACGGCTTTTCCGCATAAAATATATTCGGAAAGCCGAAGGCGCCCTGCAAGGCCGCGGCAGGAATAAGCGCATATAAATTATAAGCGGTCGGAAAGGTTAAGTGAACCGATATGAGCAATAAAATACTTGTTGTTGACGATGACCTCAACATCTGTGAGCTTTTAAAGCTTTATCTTGAAAATGAGGGCTATACTGTTTTTACCGCTAATGACGGACAGGCGGCTGTTGACACATTTGCGGCCAAAACGCCCGACCTTGTTTTGCTTGATATAATGCTTCCGAAGATGGACGGCTGGCAGGTTTGCAGGGAAATCAGAAAAAACTCGTCTGCTCCCATTATTATGCTGACTGCAAAGGGCGAAACCTTTGATAAGGTGCTCGGACTTGAGCTCGGCGCAGACGATTATGTAACAAAGCCGTTTGACGCAAAAGAGGTTATGGCAAGAATTAAAGCCGTTTTGCGCAGAACAAAGGGCGAGGGCGAAGCGGCAGGCGCGGTTAAAAAGGTTGTTGTTTACGATAAGCTCGAAATAAATATTGAAAATTACGAGATGAAGGTTGACGGCGTTGTTGTTGACACTCCGCCGAAGGAGCTTGAGCTTATTTATCATTTTGCTTCAAATCCAAACAGGGTTTACACAAGAGACCAGCTTCTTGACGAGGTTTGGGGCTTTGATTATTACGGAGATTCAAGAACGGTTGACGTTCATGTTAAAAGGCTTCGTGAAAAGCTTGAAGGCGTTTCAGATAAATGGTCGTTAAAGACCGTTTGGGGCGTTGGCTACAAATTTGAAACCAAGGACTAATGTAAATGGCTGAAAAAGCAAAAAAAAGCACGGGAAAATTCAGCTTAAATATTAACTTTGCTGAAAGAGCTGCTGAATTTTTACATATAAAACCGAATATTTTCACAAAGTATTTCCTAACCTTTGCGGGAATATTTTTAACACTGCTTATCTTTTTGGGCTTTTCGCTGATGCTTCTTGTTAACAACTACACGGTTAAGGAGCGAACGGATTTGCTTCAACAGAATGTTTCATCAATAACAAAAACTATTGAGGGAACGCTGATAACGCAGGATATGAACTATAAATACAGCCTGGAAAAGGAGCTTCTGTGTGAAACGCTTGCAACCGTTTCGCAGTCGATTGACGCAGATGTTTTTGTTTGCGACACGGAGGGAAATGTTATTCTCTGCCGTGAAAAAGCGGGGGCAAATCCCATTTTCGGGGGATTTCCGGCGTGTAGTGTTCACGATAATATTTCAATCGGCAGTCATATCCTTTCCGCCGTTTATCAGCAGGGAGAAATTGTTGAAAAAACAACCGTTAACGGCACAAAATGCTATGTTGCAGGCAGGGCTGTTTGTTCCGAGGGTAAAATAATCGGAACGGTTTTTGCACTTTCAAGCACGGGCGTGCAAAGCCTTGTTATAACGGTGCTTAAAATATTTTTAGTATCTGCATTTTTCTGCCTTATTTTTGCTTTTGTTTGTATATACTATCTAACAAAGAAGATGGTAACTCCGCTTCAACAGATGAGCAGAGCGGCAAAGCAGTTTGCGATTGGAGATTTCTCCTATCGCGTTAAGGTTGAGGGCGAGGACGAGCTTGCGGATTTGGGAATTGCCTTTAACGATATGGCAGATGCACTTGATGTGCTTGAAGGCTCGCGACGGAGCTTTGTTTCAAATGTTTCTCACGAGCTGAAAACGCCGATGACCTCTATTGCGGGCTTTATCGATGGTATCCTTGACGGAACAATACCGCGCGAAAAGCAGGATTATTATTTAAAAATAGTCAGCGCAGAGGTTCAGCGACTTTCAAGGCTTGTTGTTTCAATGCTTAATATGAGCAAAATCGAAAGCGGCGACCTTGAAATGAAGCCGTCAAATTACGATATTTCAGACCAGATAATTCATATTCTGCTGACCTTTGAGCAGAAAATAGAAAATAAGCATATTGAAATCAGAGGGCTTGATGCCTTTAAGCCAACATATATTGTTGCCGATCAGGATATGATATATCAATGTATATATAATCTTGTTGACAATGCAGTTAAATTTACTAACGACGGCGGATATATTGAGCTTCGGTTGAACGATAAGGGCTCGCAGATTGAATTGAGCATTAAAAACAGCGGAACGGGCATTAAGGCAGAGGAGCTTTCAAGGGTTTTTGAAAGATTTTATAAGGTTGATAAAAGCAGAAGCCTTGATTCAAAGGGCGCAGGGCTCGGGCTTTATCTTGTTAAGCTTATGGTTGAAATGCACGCAGGCAGAGTTTGTGCAAAGAGTGAGAGCGAGGATACTGCTCAATTTTCGTTTACTCTGCCAAAGCAGTTCAGTCCTGTTTATTTAGGCAAATCGAAATAGGCTATATATTAATCAATAACCGATAAACTAAGGAGGCAAAATTTGTTATGGACGACTATAACAACGGTTACTCAAACGGCAATAATGAGCAAAACGGAAACGGATATAATCCCTCCTCAAATCAGCAGGAGGAAAACACAACATATCATTATTCTTACAGAAACACGAATAATGAAAACGCTTCAAATTATTACACTCCTCCGCAAAGCGAAGGCGCTCCTCAGCCGATAAGGGATGAGGAGAAGAAGCATAAAAGGGCTAATAAGGAAAAAACAGTTCAGTATGACGAGTTTGGAAATCCCGTTAAGCCGAAGAAAAACAAAACGGTTATTGCAATCGTTTCAATAATAATTGCGTGTGTAATTGTGGGCGTTATCGGAATAGCTTATGCCGTTTCGGAGGACGGCTCAAATGCCGGCGCAAAGGAAACAACAACCTCGTCCTCATCTGCACAGGTTGAAATGCAGCAGCAGGGCGATGTTGCAACAACGGATGATCAGGGTAATTACACCGTTGCGGGTATTGCCGAAAAATGTATTGATTCCTGCGTTGGCATAACGGTTTACAGCGAAGCGTCATCATATAGCGATTTTTATAATTACGGCTACGGCTCGTCAAATTCGCAGTCGGGCTCAACACCTCAAAAATCGGGCGAGGGCTCGGGAATTATAATGCTTGAAGATAACGGAAAAACATATATTTTAACCTGCGCACATGTTATCAGCGACGGTTCAAGCTTTAAGGTTACACTTAATGATTCAACAGAATATGACGCCGTTATGGTTGGATATGACAGTCAAACGGATATAGGCGTTCTTTCAATTAATGCAACGGGACTTAGCGTTGCGCAGTTCGGAGATTCGGCTTCAACAGTATTAGGCGAGCAGGTTGTTGCTATCGGTTGCCCCGGCGGTCTTGAATTTATGAACAGTGTTACAAGCGGCTATGTTTCTGCGCTTGACAGACCTGTTTCATCTTCAATCGGCTATGATAATGAGTGCATCCAAACAGATGCGGCTATCAACCCCGGAAACAGCGGCGGCGCACTCTTTAATATGCAGGGTCAGGTTATCGGAGTTAATTCCTCAAAAATTGCCGCAACAGATTATGAGGGAATAGGCTTTGCCGTTCCGAGCAACACCGCAATTGAAACTGCAAACAGTCTTATTAAGGTCGGTTATGTTGAGGGCAGAGCAAAAGTCGGCATAACATACACAAATATTCAAAACTATTCAAATTCAAATTCAATTATCAGTGCTCTCGAAAGACTTGGCTATGAAAACGCAGTCGGCACAATGGTTATTAATGAGGTTAGCCCAACCTCAGACCTTGCAAATAAAGACGTTCGCGAATACGATATGATAGTTGCCGTAAACGGCGAAACAATGACGGATACGGATGTTATGACGAATATCCTTTCGGATTGCAAGCCCGGCGACACAATTAAGCTGACTATTGCGCGAATCGAAAACAACCAGATAGACACCTTTGATGTTGACTGCAAGCTCATCGAATCAAAGGGCAACAACTGATAAGCTTAATAAAACAAATTAACGCACAGGAGCATTGCCCCTGTGCGTTTTTTGCGTTCGATTATTATTACGAAGGAATAATGCGTGCTTGTAGGGAGCGGCGACCTCGACACTCCATTTTCGGCAGGAGTAAATCTGCGATTCGGCAGACCCTTTTGTCTGCTTCGCAGACATTTCCCCTAACAGGGGAATAACCCCTGCCCTACGAGTTATGCAAAACCCGAATAATATTTTGTAGGGAGTGGCGACCCCGACGCTCCAAAAATCAAAAAACCGCTTCGCAGAAAATCTGCGGAGCGGTTTGCCGTATAAATGTTAAATACTGATTCTAAACACCTTGCAGGCGTGCTTTTGGAGTGAAACGGAAATTGTTTTAGCGGCAAATCTTTCGTCGCTCCAAAGCTCGTGCACCTGATAAGAGGCGGCAGGCGCATTGAAATTGAGATAATCATCTGTTGAAAGCTCGTTTATATCAAAGGAAAGTCCTTTAACATGCGAGCCTGCGTTATAGAAGCAAAGCGCGATATCGCCGTTTGCAAGCGGGCGGGCGATAATATCAATGCCGTGCATTTTCTTAATTCTCTTTGCAGGCTTGCCGAGCGGGTCTTGGTCAATAAGTATAAGGCTTTTGTTTGTAACCGTTTTCAGCACGGGGTTATCGGGGTTTGCTTCGCCGTCCGAGCTGAGCATAAGTCTTAAATCGTTTCCTAAAATAAGCGGAGCGGCAAGCATACACCAAAGGCTGAAATGAGTTCTGTTTTCATCATCTGTCAGCTTTCCGTTGCCGACTTCAAGCATATCGGGGTCGTTCCACGCGCCCGGTCCTGCGTGCTGATAAAGCCTAAGCGTGCGCTCATAAATGTAATTAATAACAGTCCAGTTAGTAGTTATATCGTGGGTTGTTCTCCACATATTGCCTGCATTTGCACCCCAATGCCAAGGGTGCGCCGTTCCCCATTCGCAAAGGGAGAAAACAATCGGCTTTTCTCTTGTTCCTCTTTCAAGGGAAACCCTTCTTGTTGCATCTTTGAGAGCCTTGCCCATTCTGCGATA
>JALEZT010000037.1 GCA_022772725.1 Eubacterium sp. | reverse complement strand
CAAATAAATCTCAATGATATTTCGTAGGGGTCGGTTTCCACGCCGACCCGTTTTGCGCGGAACGCCGAGGACGGCGTTCCCTACGGGATATATAAAAATCCAAATGATATTTTGTAGGGAGTGGCGGTCTCACCTGTCGATTCGGTCGGTGCTTCTGCTGACGCAGAGGTGTCCACCGGACACCCGCACCCCCGACACTCCAAAAATCAATTAAACTTATATCGGAGCGGGACTCCGAAGCTTCGCGGTGCAATTGAAAAATTTGTTCCTCCCGTCGTTGAATAAAGCTCTTTTGTGCTTTCCCGCCTCATTTCTATCTATTTAGGCTAGACAATTGTATTTTTTATATTAAAATATATACTTGAATTTGCGGTAAAAGAGGTAGAAACACTATGGGAAATCAATTGATTATGCCGGGAAAAATTGTTTACGGCGAGGGTGCGCTTGAAAATGCAAAGCCGCTTCTTAAATCCTTCGGCAAAAAGGCTCTTATCGTAACGGATAGGTTTATGACCCGCTTGGGTAATGTTAAGCTTGTTACAGATATTCTTGATGAGCTTTCTATAAATTATTGTGTGTTTGACGGTGTTAATTCCGAGCCTACCGACACAATTATTGATATGGGCATTGAAAAATACAGCGCCGAAAAATGCGATTTTCTTATTGCGGTAGGAGGAGGATCTCCGATAGACGCAATGAAGGCAATCGGTGCCGTTGCAACAAACGGCGGAGAAATAGACGATTATTACGGTAAGATAATTGATATTCCCACTCCTCCCATGGTTGCCGTGCCAACAACAAGCGGAACAGGCTCCGAGGCAACGCAGTTTACAATTATAACAAACACAAAGGAAAACATAAAAATGCTTTTAAAGGGTCCCGTGCTTATGCCGTCGCTTGCAATTGACGACCCTGCATTTACCTTAACCGCTCCGCCGTCAATAACTGCGGCAACGGGTCTTGACGCGCTTTGCCACGCAACAGAGGCATACACATCAAGAAAGGCTCAGCCGCTCACGGATGACCTTGCGGTAAGCGCAACAAAAAGAATTTTCAAGAATTTGCCGATAGTATATAAAGAGCCTAAAAATGTTAAAGCCCGTGCGGAAATGAGCCTTGCGGCGCTCGAAGCAGGAGTTGCCTTTAACAACGCCTCCGTAACTCTTATTCACGGAATGAGCAGACCCATCGGCGCGCTCTTCCATGTTCCTCACGGTATTTCAAATGCAATGCTTATGAATGAGTGCTATAAATTTGCTATAGACGGCGCGTATGACCGCTTTGCAGATCTTGCAAGAGCAATCGGCGTTGCCCACCGTGCAGACAGCGATAAGGACGCCGCGGAGAAATTCCTCGAAGCGTGCGAGGATGTTTGCTCGGTTTGCGAAATTCCAACGCTTGAACAGTACGGAATTGATAAGGGCAAGTTTTTTGAGGCTATGGATAAAATGGCTGATGATGCCATTGCGTCCGGCTCTCCTGCAAACACAATCAAAAAGGTTACGAAAAAGGATATACTTAAAATATATAAAAACCTTTGGTAAAGCAAAGCTCCCGAGAAATTCTCGGGAGCTTTTAGACTGTCGATAAAGTGGCCTGAACCACGCTGATATCAAAAATCGTATTTGTAATGCTTTGTAGGGAGTGGCGACCCCGACACTCCGTTTATATTGAAGCGTAACGATGAAATGCCGCAGAAGCCTTTGCTTCTGCGGCATTTAGCGTTAGAGTTGTAATTTATTATTCAATGTGGTAAAATAATTTTAAAGGAAGTGATATTTTGTCCGAGCAGGAAATAACAAAAAGGCAGAACGCCGTTATGGTTGCGGATGCTTTAAATAAGATTGAGGGTGTACCCGTAACCGATTTTGCCCGCGAACTGTCATCCAAATGGGCAAAGGGCGAAATCACGGGAGCAGAGATGAAAGCCGCACTGATTGCCGTGCACAGGAAGGTGTCTTGATGAAAGATTTATATCTTTATGAGAATAGCTCTGTGCTGAAAAATCTGTTAAATATAAAGGATGAAAAAGAACTTGATTTAGCCGAAGCAGAGCTGTCAAGGGCAAATATGATGATACTTTACGAAAAAGGTTTTGATGATTTTTCTTCACGGGGAATTTGTAAAATTCATAAAGCCTTATTCGGTGATGTGTACGAATGGGCAGGTCAATACAGAAAAATTAATATCCAAAAGCGTGAAGAGATTCTTGCCGGTCAAAGCGTTTGGTATTCAAACTGTACCGATATTGAGCAGGATTTAAACAACGCTTGGAAAAGCATTAACAAGGTTGAATGGAGTGATTTATCAAGGCTTGATTTTGCTGGAAATATTGCAAAGCTTTTTCCTGCTTTGTGGCAGGTGCACCCATTCAGAGAAGGAAATACAAGAACAATAGTTATACTAATCACATTTTTTGTTGAGCATCATGGCTATTACTTTGATAAAATGCTGATGGCTGAAAGTGCCGGCTATGTTCGTAATTCCTTGGTGCTTGCAAGTCTCGGAGAAAATTCGGAATACGAGCATTTAAATCAAATTCTGTGTGATGCCATTCTTGACGGGCCTGTTGATTATAATAATGATGATGCGATAACGCAATTCAATAAAAAAGATAAGTATAAAACAGAGGATTATACACCGGCAAAACACGAATATATAGAATAAAAAGCAGGTATTAACCTGCTTTTTATTCTATTTCAAACTTTGAAGCATCTTTTATGTAACTGAATTTGCGGTTTGAGGGAGCGTTGTTGCATTTTAGAGCTTTGATTTTTATGTTTTCGCAATGCCGCAGAAAAAGTGCGTATGACGGCAGATTTCTGAATCTGTTTGCCTCGGGATATTCCTTTGCATATTCGGGAATAAAAAGGCGCTTATCGTCAACAAAAGGTCTCTTTGTAAAATTTAATGTAATGCCTTGAAGCGTAATGTTTTTGACACGCTTTGTAATTCCGCCTTGTTTGTATCCGCAAATCATAATCGGTATTTCAACCTCGTTTGCTTCAAAATTCTCAACGCTTATGTTAAAAATCTCACTCTTGTGATTAAAATCGTTTTTATCGGCAATTCCGCCCTTTTCGGCCCTTTGGGAAAACTCAACCGCACGCGCACTCTGCGCGTTAACCTCTGCCGCGCGGTTTCTGTTGCCGAGGCGGATAAATAACGGGCAGGAGCATCTGTTTGAATAAATATTTTTGATTTTAACATCATAAAGCCGCGCACCGTCAACCGCTTCAAGCGAAATTGCGCTGACGCTTCCGGGATAAACATCTGTCATAAAAAGACGGCAGTCTTCAATGCTTATGCCGCTTATATCGTGCGTTGTTTCGGTTCCGACCTTAATTGCGTTCGTTCGTGAAATTATTTCACAGTCGGTTATGCTGATGCCTGTCATAGGACTGTTACAGCCCTCCCATAAAGCATTTTTAATAACAATTCCATCGTCTGACGTTGATATGAAGCAGTGATGAATATTCACATTGCTTGAACCCATAAGGTCAATTCCGTCTGCGTTTGCCGTATTGCGATTGTTGTTGATAACAAAATTTGTAATGTCAATATCAACGCAGTTGTCAAGCCGAAATGTCCAGTAAGCACTGTTTTCTATCATAAAATCGCATACCTTAACGCCTCTGCAGCTTTTAAGAACTATCGGTCCGCCGTATTTGCTCTCGTGTGCAAAACGAAGCTGCTTTCTGTAATCCTGACGCATTTCGATAATGTCAACATAAGGGCGCGGAGAGGTCATATTTTCATCAAAAACAGGCCTTCTGCCGAAAAGATGACCGTTTCCGTTTATGCTTCCGCCGCCTGTAAATGCAATGCTTTCAAGGCTTTCTCCGTAAATAAGTGCCTTATTTGTGTAGCCCTCTCCCGTTTCGTTTGCGATTATGCAAGAGCCCTTTTCAATAAAAAGCGTTGTGTTTGATTTAGGAAAAACGGTTGTTGAGGTGTAGCTTCCGCCCGAGATAAAAACCGTTCCGTTTGTCTTTTCGGCTTCTTCAAAGGCGGAATTAATAGCTTGGGCGTTATCAAATGAGGTGTTGTTTGCAACGGCTCCGTAATCTCTTATATCGTAAATGTTTTCAGTCGGCACGCAGGGCGCATTTATGTATTTTTCAACGGGAAGATAGCTTGAATAATCAAATTTTCTTATTTCTGTATAAGGCTCTCCTTCGGTTATTCGGGTGTCTCTCCAAAAGAGAAGTGTGTTCAGCTTGTCTACTGCGCTTCGCCTGTATTTCATATTCCTGCTCCGCATCCCAAATTTTTTATTAATTATAGCATATTTATAAGAATATTCAAATAAAACTGTTGATTTCTTGAAAAACTTGTGTTATATTATTT
>JALEZT010000010.1 GCA_022772725.1 Eubacterium sp. | reverse complement strand
GAACTTTTCGCCGTCGCCTTACGCAAGTAGGGCTTCCGTCTCAAAGCCCAAAATTCATCTTTACTACAAGCATTTTCGGTCGAAGAGTTAAAATTGTGCTGATTTGTTCTTAATCAAGGCACAAAAACGCAGGAATACTTTATGTATTCCGAGTATTTTTAACACAGAGTAAGGGCAAATCAGCCAATTTGAACCACGGTTCAGATTACTCTTCATTGCCTAACAGATAAAGAAATGTAAGCAACACCGTTCTCGGCGTTTCGCAAAATATAAAAAAGTTCAATGTAACACCGTAGGGCAGGGGCTTGCTCCTGCCGTAAAAGTTGATAGTCAGTCTAAGCTTCGGAGGGAACTCCGAAGCTTTTTTGCGTTTTCTTTCCTGTTAAATCGGTAAATATCACACAAATAAGATTATTTATCACATTTTGCAAAATGTTTTTTGTGCAAAATGATAAATTTGCCTGTAATTATATGTCGAAACGGTTACGCTGTGAAAAAATATGTAAAAAATGTGAAAATATAGTAAAAAGTTATTGAATATAATGTTACAATGTGTTACAATTGTGAAGCGATAACACAGAAAGGAGATTTTATTATGAATGATAAAATCAAGGTACTTATTGCCGATAAAACGGAAGAATTCGGCAAGCAATGTAAAAAAGAATTAGAAAAAGCAGGCTTTGAGGTTACGCTTTGTGAAAAAGACGGCTATAAGGTTATAAATAATCTTGATTCGTTTAAGTATGACGCTGTTCTTTTCGATGCCTTTATGCCTAACGCAGACGGAATAGATGTTCTTGAACATATAGCCCAGGCGGCTTATGAAAAGCCGCTCACAATTTTGATTTCCTCGGTTGATAACGGAGAAATTGAAAAGCAAATGATTGACGCAGGCGCAGATTATTACTTTCTCAAGCCTGTTGACCCTGCAAGTGTTGCAAAAAGAATACAGCGCCTTTCGGTTTGGAAGAATGACAAAAAATCAAAATCGTCAGTTCCTGCCACCGATATAGATATTGTTATTTCGGATATTATGCGCCAAATAGGTGTTCCTGCTCATATAAAGGGCTATCAGTATTTAAGAACGGCAATAAAGCTTTGCGTGAACGATTCTTCAATGTTAAGCTCCGTAACAAAGGTGCTTTATCCGACTGTTGCCAAAATGTATAACACAACGCCGTCAAGAGTTGAAAGAGCAATCCGTCACGCAATAGAGGTTGCGTGGGATAGGGGAGATGTTGATGTTTTGTCCTCCTATTTCGGCTACACAATTCAAAGCCAGCGAGGAAAGCCAACTAATTCGGAATTTATCGCAATGATTGCCGATAAGCTTGTTTTAACGCTTAAAATAGCATAAAATGAAAAATGCTTCGGAGAATTTTCCGAAGCATTTTAGACTGTCGATAAAGTGGTCTGAAACACGCTGATATCAAAAAATGTATTAGCAATAATTTGTAGGGAGCGGCGACCCCGACGCTCCTTTTTATGATTTAAACATAGTAAGGAAATGCCGCAGAAGCAAAGGCTTCTGCGGCATTTAGCGTTTTTCGTTTTTTGCTCGGGGGCAGTACCTTTGTACAGCTCCCGCTCGCAAGAAAACGAAATTCAGTTCCATTTCTCGAAGTCTCCCAGCGTGTAGAAATTTGTTGTTTGGGCTTTTTCTACACGCTGAAATGCTTCGGAGAATTTTCCGAAGCATTTATTTTTATAAATCATCTGCATCCTGAACGGGCTTATCGTAATCCTCGCCGTAGTATGCGTCCTTTGTTGTTCCCGTGTAGCTTCCGTTTGTGTCCGATTGAAGCATATCGGGGCTGATATAAGAGGTTAAATCAATAATTTTTTTGCTGTTTTTAACCTCTTTTTTGCTTTTATCCTTTTTCATAAAAACCACCTCGCTAATATTTTCAGCCGAAGCGGTTGTAATATTCATTCATATTTTTTCAACATCAATAACGGAAATTTTATCCATAAATTCCTTTGGAGTAATAACCGCACCAAGCTCGAAAAAATCATCCATATTAAGATTAAAATTATTAATCAAAATCGGTGTTTTTTCATATTCAATGGCAATGTGAAGCCTTTTAGCGTCCTCGGCAATCTGCTCAACGCTGTATTCGTTTCTGTCATAATAACGCGAGGCCTGCGTTTCATTGTTTTTAACATATTGCAAAACAACATTTCTTGATGTTTTAGAAACGGAAATATATGCCGGAAGCTCCTTTGAGAGTGCCTGTCCCATAGTTATTTGCGCAACCGCCTTGCAGGCTCCCGAATTAACAAAGAATTCATTTATAAAAATGCTTTCAAGCGGGCTTGTGTCGTCAGGAACGATTATTGCAAGAATGTTTTTTCGCGGATTGCTTGGGTAAATCTTTTTTATAAATTCCTTAAAATAATGCTGACTTTCGGCAATTTTTCCCGCAAAGGAATGATAAAAGGGGATGTTTGGCTGAGTTGCTATTCCGCCGATTGAAAACGGCTTAAACTCGTCATTCTCTCTGTCATAAACAAGGATGTTTGAATTTGTGATAATAAGAGGTATCGCTTTGGACATCTTTCAGCACCCTAACATAATTTTTTTGTTTAATCTCTATATAATTTTACTACATATTGTGTGCAAAATCAATAAAATGTTAAAAATATAGTGCATTTTGCTTTTATGTATGTTATTATATAAAAAAGCGTTTTATATGAAAAGGGGAAGCATAATGGCTGATAAAGATGAAGAGCTTGAAAAAATATTAAAGGAAATCAAAGAAAACAAAAATTCGGACAAGCCCACGGAGAACTCCGAATTAAGATTTGATGCAGACAGTGAGCAGGACGAAGCACCTGCACAGGAGGAAGCGGCGGATATGGATTTTGACGAGGAGTCAAAGCAGGAGGCAGACCCTGAAAAAGAGCCTGAGCCCGAAAGGCCGTTTACCTCGCTTTCGGAGGAGGGAGACGCTCCCGAGCAAAGCGAATTTGAGGATGAATATGTTGAAACCGAGGAGGACAAAATGAACGGTTCAAAAAAGAAAATCATAATTATTATTGCCGCAGTTATAGCGATTATTGCTATTGCCGCAGGCGTTTATTTCGGCGCGTTTTATAATAAAGAGGAGCCGACAACAACAACCGAGCCAACAACAACTACCACAACAACCGAAGCGCCGGTTATCATAAAAAATCCGCTTACGGGCGAAACAGATTTTAACGAAGCCGCAGTAGGCAAAAGACCCGTTGCCGTTGTTGTTGAAAACTCTCCGCAGGCAAGACCGCAGTATAATATGGACACTCCCGATATCATCGTTGAGGGCGAGGTTGAGGGCGGAATAACCCGTATGCTTTGGTTATATGCAGATATGACCGATTTGCCGGAGCAGGTTGGCCCAACCCGTTCCGCAAGACCGAGCTATGTTGAGTTTTCACAGTTTTTTGACAGTATCTTTGTTCATTTCGGCGAAAGCCACAGTAAAGGCGACTACACGGGTGCAGACGATGTTATCAAGCAAAATAATGTTGATAATATCAACGGAATGACAACCTCCTCATGCTTTAAGCGCACCTCCGATAAATCAAGCCCTCACAATGCAGTTCTTGTGGGCAGTAAGCTCATTTCGGCTATTGAGAATAAGGGATACAGAACAGAGCTTGACGAAAGCAAATTAACACAGCTTGCGTTTAATGATAAATTTGCTTCTGTTTCCACGGAAGCCTGCAATTCAATCAAGGTTAAGGTTTCTTCAAGAACAAACACTCATACCTTAACATACAGTGCCGATAAGCAGGCTTATGTTAATGCCTCCGATTACGGCAAAGAGGTTAGCTTCACTAATGTTATTGTTATGTTTGCAGACTCTCAATATGTAAATAAAGAGAACTATAAGGGCTCGGGCAAGACCGAAACATATTGCAACTATAAGTACACAAGCGGAACAGGAAAGCTTGCCTCGGGCGGAAGCGTTGTTGATTTTAATTGGACAAATGAAAACGGCGTTCTTAAATTCACAAACGCTTCAACAGGTACCGAGCTCAAGCTCAATCCAGGCAGAACATGGCTTTGCCTTGCTTCGCAAAATAACGGCGGAACGGTAACTGTTTCGGCTGAATAAAAACAAATTGTAAAATCTGCTTTTTTAGATTAAAATATAGCTTCTGTTTATTGACAAATATTTGCATTTTGTGTTATCATTCAATTAGATAGGCAGTCAAGGAGAACTCGGCAATTAAGCTTGCTGCGTTCTCCTTTTATTTTAGCCTATCGGCAATACATGCGGAGGTATCTATGAGATTTAAAGAAAATAAAAAATTTAAAATAATGCAGATAACCGATATTCAGGAAATTCCTGCCGTTTCGCAGGACACTTTAAGTCTGCTTGAAGCGGCGGTTGAAGCCGAAAAGCCCGATTTGGTTGTTTACACGGGCGACCAAATTAAAGGCTACGGAGTAACCTATAAGGGAAAGGGCAAGGAGCTTGAAAATGCCGTTGCCGAAACGATAAAAAAGCTTCTTGAACCCGTTACAAAAAGGAATATTCCGTTTGCCGTAACCTTCGGAAACCACGACCGTCAGGTTGGCATTTCAAATAAGGAGCAGTTTGAGGATATATATAAATCTCTCGGAAGCTGCGTCGGCGAGCAGGCAGAGGGAATAGACGGCGGAGGCACCTGCGTTATTCCGATAAAAGCCTCAGACGGCTCTGATAAGGACGCCTTTTGCCTTTATCTTTTCGATAGCGGAACAGACGCAAAGGGCGGAGGCTATGAGCCGTTTGACACAAAAATTATTGACTGGTATAAAAAAACAAGGGAAGAGCTTAAAGATAAAAACGGCGCCTATGTTCCGTCTATCGTTTTTCAGCATATCCCTATGTGTGAATATTATAATGTTTTAAAGCAGGTTAAAAGAGGCACAAGGGGCGCAATAAGAGCGTTTAGAACGCATAAAAACGAATATTATGTGCTCGGCAACACCTGCGGAAAAAATGATGTTCTTCTTGAACCTCCGTCAATACCGAATGAAAATACGGGCGAATTTGACGCAATCTCCGAAAAGGGCGATATTATGGCTGTTTTCGTTGGGCACGACCATAAAAACAGCTTTGTGGGAAGATATAAAAATGTTGATTTGGGCTTCACACAGTCAAGCGGCTTTAATGTTTACGGAAACAGAACAAAGCGCGGTGTGCGTATAATTCTTCTTGATGAGGAAAAGCCAAACACCTATGAAACCTACACAAGAACATTTGAAGAGCTTGTGGGCACCAAGGTTAAAAGACCTGTTTTTGATTATTTATCAAGCAAGGCACCCGAAACGGTTGATGCCGCAATACCGATGATAATCAAGGCGGTTGGCATTATAACCGTTATTGCTGCAATAATATTTATTCTTGCAAAATTGCTTTAAGGAGAAAACGGTATGAGCGAAAAAAAGAAAAATCCCTTTGTTAAATGGACTGAAAAGCACGCTGAAATATGGAAATTTATTAAGTTTTCAATAGCAGGAGGCGGCTCCTCGGCGGTTGAGCTTGTTGTTCACATGCTGCTTCTTAATTTCGTTTTTGCGTCTTTAACACAGCAGCCGATTGTAAACAGTGCGCTTAATATGATAGGCATAACCTCAAAGGGTTATCTTTACACCTATCTTATTTCAACAACCATTGGCTATGCAATTGCATTTATTCTAAACAGAAAAATAACCTTTAAGGCAGATGCAAACCCAACTTTAAGCATTATTTTGTATTTTATTATGGTTGTTTTCACAATTTTTGCAAACGGCTGGATAGGCTCTGCAATGACAACCTTTGCACAGTCCCACGGCTTAACGGGTAACTTTTGGGATCTTGTTATAAAGCTTATCGGTATGGCAATTCCAACTCTTTGGACATATCCCTGCAACCGCTTCATCATTCACAGAAAAAAGAAGGAAACGATTGAAGCGGAAAAACAGAGTAAGCAGGCAGATTAATTTTAAGCACAAAAAATGCTTCGGAAACGATTTGTTTCCGAAGCGTTTTTTTATTTTAGGGTAACGGTAATAATCCGAACCACGGTTTAGCGTGGCAGATATTGCCCTTACTCTTTGTTAAAATACTCGTTAATCCAAAAGGATTAACTGCGTTTTTGCCTTGATTAAGACCAAATCTGCACACGCTAAACTGCAAAGCATCAAAAATGCTTGGAG
>JALEZT010000181.1 GCA_022772725.1 Eubacterium sp. | reverse complement strand
GTGTTATATTATTTAAGCAATTCAAAAAGAAAGCATATTTTTCGGGGTGTAGCGCAGGTGGTAGCGCACCAGACTGGGGGTCTGGGGGCCGCAAGTTCAAGTCTTGTCACTCCGACCAATAAAAAACAGCAGGCTTTATGCCTGTTATTTTTTTATTCATAGAAATCAAACAAGACTTGAACTTGCGGCTACGAGTTTCCGAAAATAAAGCCGGCAGGGCGAATATTTTCGGGAGAAGCCTCCGGTGGAGGCTTTGATAAAGAGTGCGCAAATCGGTTGCTTACACTCCGACCAATAAAAAACAGCAGGCTTTATGCCTGCTGTTTTTTATTCATAGAAACCAAACAAGACTTGAACTTGCGGCTACGAGTTTCCGTAGTAAACGGCTTTCTGAAAATTAAATAACATATAATGCACTATGTTATTTGATTTCGGAAAAGAGAATTAATATTTGTTTTTTGCTTGAACAGAGCATAATAAAATGATAAAATCACAGTATGTTATAACATACTGTGATTTTTTGGAAAATTTATTGCTCAGCTTGCTTATATTACCGGTGCCCGTCAGCCATTATGAGCTTTACAGAAACGGCGTGCTGAAAGCGACTCAAAATATCGTGCCTTTTGTTTTCGGTGCGTCGCTTCTCGGTAAATAAAAAGTATTAAAAACTATTATAAATATTAAGGGGATATTTATGGAAAACAGTGAAAGCAAGGAAACCTTGAAGGAAAAAATCGTAAACGGAATAGGCAAATTCAAATCGCATTGGAATAAGCCACCCGAGGGCTATCAGGTTGCATATAAAGAGTTTGCCGCCTTTGCCGCAGGATGCGGAAGCCCTAATATGCTCGGCGTTTTAACGCAGTATACAACTATTGCAACAAGCGTTCATCTGATGATTTCTTATTTCAAGATGTCAACGGGTATGGCTTGGATACTGACTATTCTTGCGTCGGTAATTGCAATAATTCGCTCTCCGATACTTTCAATGATGATAGATAATTCAAACGGTAAAAGCGGAAAATTTAAGCCGTTTTTGCTCTGGTCTGCAATAGGCACGGCGGTAACCTTTTCCTTTGTTCCTTACATACCGTCGTCTTGGATGGATATTCATCTTTTCAGCATTCCGCTTCCCGCAATTCCCATTATGGGCGTTTATGAAGCGTCAACCATTGATTTTAATCTCGGTATTCTTTTGGCATTTATTCTTATTCAAATCGGTCAGTTTTTTATAACACTTTTAAATCAGTCAATTGCAGGTATAGAGCAAACAATTTCATCCGTTGCGCAGGAAAGAGCAAATATAGGCTCAATAAAGGGTCTTGTTTCGGGTCTGCCAAGCTCGGTTGTAAATATTATTCTTCCCATTCTTGCAGGCACGCTTTTTGCAAAGCAGGGCGGTTGGAATGCCGTTAATATGTATCGCGTTGCTTTCCCGATATGCGGAGTTATCGGCGTTTTGCTTGTTCTGTTTCTTGTTAAGGGCGTTGAGGAAAGAACGGTTGTTAAGCAGGAATATGTTGCAAGTGTTAAGTTTTCGGAGGGTATGAGGCTCCTGAGCAAAAGCAAGTATTTCTGGATAATAACAATTTTTAATGCGTTTAACGCAATCAGAAATCTTGCCAATATCACAACTTGGATAACGCAGTACAGCTTCGCTTCGGATACGGCAAAAACAGTTATAGGCCTTTATTGCTCAACAATTCTTATGAATGCAATAGCCGTTGCACTGCTTGTCGGCCCGTTTCTCATCAAAAAAATGGGCAAGCGAAATCTTATGATTTTATCCTGCGTAGGCTATGTAATTATGATTGCGCTTCAAGTTGTTTTCCACAAAAATCCTGTATTAATTCTTGTTGTTTCCTTCTTTGAGCAGTTCTTCGGCGGCTTCTATTTCTTAACGGGTATAATGACCTCCGATATAATGGACGAGATTCAAATGAAAACAGGCAAACGCCTCGAAGGCTTTTGGCAAAATTATATGGCTATTGTAACAACCGTTATCGGAGTATTTACGGGAATGCTCACTCCTCTTTTCCTTTCCTTCGGCGGAGTAGGCTTCTCCGATGATATTTCACTTGCGTTGCAAAGCCCCGAGCTTAGAAATAATATATTCTTCTATCAGTCCCTGCTTGCACTTATAGGCGCGGTAATCGTTGCAATTCCGTTCTTCTTCTATGATCTAACAGAAGATAAGCACGCAAATATAGTTCGCGTTTTAAGAATAAGAGCCGCAGTTGATAATTATAACGATAATATGCTTCAAAGCGAGGATATCTCATATTTAAGGGAAATTGTTGATTATGCAAACGAAGCAAACGAGCAAATGGTTTTAGATGAGCTTGCAAAACACGATTGCATAGACAATATATTAGCAACGGAAATATCATTAAATCCGCAATAACACACATTAGGAATATGCAATTTGAAAGTATATAAAAATTTCGTAAATAAATTTCGCTTTGGTTATTTGCCTTGCAAATACAGTCCGTTATCCTGTAAATATTGTAAAAACAACTATAATTATGTAAAATTTATTTTGGATATAGATATTATATGTGTTGTTTCTTTATCCGCATATCTAATTCAATTGCTGATGCGATGAAATTAAGAAATTTATTAACAGGAGATGATTAAAATGGCAGAAGAAAAAGATTTAATTCAAGCACAAAAAACCTTTGATACTCTTTGCCGGGCACTTGACAATCACAATTTGAAATATCGCAAAAACCCTGAAAGACTGACTATTGATTGCGGGGCGCAGGGCGATGATTTGCCTATGGATGTCAATATTAGCGTAGATGCAGATGTTATGCTTATTATTTTGCTTTCGCAGTTGCCTTTTGTTGTTCAGGAAGATAAAAGAATTGATGTGGCAGTAGCCGTTAGCGCAGTTAATAATTTGATTGTTGACGGAAGCTTTGATTATGATTTGAGATCCGGTCGTATGGTTTTCCGTATGACAAGCAGCTTTCTTGAGAGTTCTGTCGGCGAAGATGTTTTTTCATATATGCTTCTTTGCTCTTTCAAAACAATAGATGATTTCAACGATAAATTCCTGATGATCGCAAAAGGAATGCTTCCACTTGAAAAATTTCTTGAAGATTTAAATAAATAATGCGGAGGGTTTAACATGGCTGACGAAAAGAAAATCGAGCTTGCAAAACAAGTGTATAAAACTCTTTGTGATGCAATTGACAGTAGAGAATGGACATATGATAAAGACGAAGATGATTTAATAGTTCGTTTCGGTGTTAGCGGAGACGATATCCCGATGCGGTTCATAATTGTTGTTGATGCTGACAGACAACTTATCAGAGTTTTATCATTTATGCCTTTTAATATGTGTGAGGAAAAGCGAATTGAGGGTGCTCTTGCAACATGTGAAGCAACTTTCAGACTGACTGACGGAAGCTTTGATTATAACATTTTTGATGGCTCAATTGCGTTTCGTATGACTGCTTCATTCAGAGAAAGCATAATAGGAGAGGAACTGTTTCAGTATATGATTTCATGTTCCTGTGTTACGGTTGACAGATATAATGATCAGTTCCTTGCGATTGACAAAGGAATAATAAGCGTCGAAGATTTTATTGATAAAAGATAATTAAGATCAGAAAATAGATTTCGCTGAAAAAGAAAGCTTTGTTTGATAAAATGTTATTTGTAACTAACGCATTATTAAATAACAGCGGCAATAGCAGAAAATAGAACCGTAAGCAAGCAGAATAACACATTCTTTTAATAAAATAATGTGTTATTTCTGCTTTTTTTGTTAATTAATAATGTGTAAAAATAAGGAGTATTTATGTCGGAATTAAACAATAGTATTACTTTGGATGAGATATTAAAGCAAGCTAAAAATATAGGAAAACAAAATAATGATAATGTTTCGGCGGAAAGATTTTTTATTGTTCTGCTGGACATGATTAATTCTGCTTCAAACGGCAGCACGGAATTGTTTGTTGCCAAAACAGTTTTGGAAACATACGGCGTCGATATCTCATCAGCGCTCAAAACCATGATTTCAAATTTCGACTCTGAAAAAGAGCCGAGCTTTGGCGATACTTTATATATGCAAAGAATAACTTACGATGCAAAGAAAAAAGCACTTGAAGAAGAAAAAACAGAGTTAACTGCCGATGTGTTGACGCTTTGTATTTTGAAATCCCCTCCCACCGCTGTAAAAACCATAATCAATAATACCGGAAATTCAAAGATTGTTGCACAAGAAACGAAAGCAGAACAGCGCCCTGAGCATGCAGACTCAATAGAAGCAATGCTGAAAAAATATTATGAGAACGAATCAGCTAAGGGAAAACAAAGCGATGAACATCATGCTTCAAGCATAAAAGAAGACGAGCTTGAAGAAAAGAAAACTCCGCAGGAGGTTAAATCGGAAATTGCATCTTTGGTTTGCGATGTCAAAAGAATAAGAACACAGCTTCAAGAACTGATTTACGGCCAGGAAAATGCCGTCAATGTTTTTGTAACGGGATATTTTCAGGCAAGTATGCTTTCAATGCTCGATAAGTCAAGAAAACGCCCCAGAGCCACATTCCTGTTTGCAGGACCTCCCGGAGTAGGCAAAACATTTCTTGCAGAACAGGCTGCCGAAGCATTGAAGCTGCCGTTTATGAGATTTGATATGAGCGAGTATGCCGATAAGGAAGCAAACATTGAATTTTGCGGAGCAGATAAGGTGTATAAGGATGCAAAAGCAGGAAATGTTACCAGCTTTGTTGCTGAAAATCCAAAATGTGTTTTGCTTTTTGATGAAATTGAGAAGGCACATCTTTGTGTTATTCATTTGTTTTTACAAATGCTTGATGCCGGCAGACTGCGTGATAATTATACCGATAAAGAGGTATCATTTACCGATGCAATAATTATTTTAACAACAAATGCAGGTAAACAGCTTTATGAAGATAGTGAAAGCGGGAACTTTTCTTCTGTTTCAAGAAAGGTTATTGTTAAAGCACTTCAAAAAGATATCAATCCCGAAACAAAAGCTCCGTACTTTCCGGGCGCGCTTTGCTCTCGATTTGCTTCCGGAAATGTTGTTATGTTTAATCATATAGGTGCTCATAATCTTCGCTCAATAGCAAAAAAGGAAATTGAAAAAAGTGCAAGAAACCTTGAAGATGCAACGGGAATAAAGCTTATAATTGATGAATCTGTTTATACTGCCTTGTTGTTTTCGGAAGGAAGCTCCATTGATGCCAGAACAGTAAGAAGCAGAGCCGAAAGCTTTTTTAACGATGAGCTTTATGAGCTTTTGCGCTTAATTTCTTCAGAAAAAGTTAAAACAAATATTGATGATGTTGAAGAAATAAAAATCAGTGTTGACTTGTCTCACGCAAATGATAAAATCCGTGAATTATTTAACGCACGCTCTAATGCAAGGGTGTTAGCCTTTGCCGATAAAGAAACTGTTTCAATATGCAAAAGCAATGCTTCTTCAATCAATATGGTTGAAACTCAAAGCCTTCAAAATGCTATTGGTATTATGAAGTCAGAAGATATTGGATTCGTGTTAATTGATATGAAATACGGTGTGGATGACGACTCAAGCTCAAACCTTAATTTAGAAGATGTTGAGTCTCCGTCTCGTGATTTCTTTAAATTTATTCGCGAGCAGGGAAACAGAACGCCTGTTTATTTACTTGAAAGAAGCGGCTCTGCTTTGAATGAAGAAGAAAAAATATCGTTTATGCGCCAGGGCGTTCGAGGAATACTTCAAGTGCCTGACGGTAATAATTATTTTTCTTCGCAAATGGATATAATTGCAGAAAGTCTTCATCAGCAGGAAAGCATGATTAAGCTTGCAAAGGAAAATAAACTTATTTCTTTTGAGACGGCACAAACTGTTTCGGAAGATGGAAAAAAAGCAGAAATAAGATTATTTGATTTTGAAATGGTTGTTGCCGTCGATTCCGAGGACTCAAAGGATGTTTTGAATTCGGTATCAAAGCCGAATGTTCGTTTTGACGAGATTCTGGGTGCAGTTGATGCAAAAAAAGAACTGCAATATTTTGTTGATTATCTTAAAGAGCCTAAAAAATATTTAGGCACCGGTGTTAAGGCCCCAAAAGGAGTGTTGCTTTACGGACCTCCCGGAACAGGTAAAACAATGCTTGCAAAAGCAATGGCATGCGAATCCGGCGTAACCTTTATTGCGGCAGAGGGAAATCAGTTTTTAAAGAAATTTGTAGGCGAAGGCTCCGAAAGAGTCCATCAGCTTTTCAAAACTGCAAGAAAATATGCACCGTCAATTTTGTTTATTGATGAAATAGACGCAATTGCAAAAGAGCGAAAAGGCTCGGCAACTGTTGGTGCGGGAAGCGAAGAAACGCTGACTGCCTTTTTAACTGAAATGGACGGCTTTGTAAATGACCCGTCAAAACCCGTTTTTGTTTTGGCGGCAACAAATTTCGATGTTGAATCCGGAAGAGAAAAGAGTCTTGACCCGGCACTGATGCGCCGCTTTGACAGAAGAGTTTATATCGATCTTCCAACAAAGGAAGATAGAATTAAATTCTTAAAAATGAAAGCAAGTCAAAACAAAGCTCTTGATATCTCCGAAGCTCAAATAGATAATATTGCAATAAGGTCGACGGGAATGAGTCTTGCTCAGCTTGATTCGGCGGTTGAGCTTGCATTGCGTTCGGCAATCAGGGAAGGCAGCAGCAAGGTAACAGATTCGATTTTTGAAGAGGCGTTTGAAACCTTTAACAGCGGCGAAGTTAAAAAATGGGATGAATCCCAGCTTGAACGTGTTGCAAGGCACGAGGCCGGACACGCATTTATCTGTTGGAAAAGCGGAGAAACACCGTCTTATCTAACAATTGTTGCGCGAGGAGACCACGGCGGCTATATGCAGCACGGAGAGCAGGAGAATAAAGCTATATATACCAAAGAGGAGCTTTTTGCAAAAATACGAACTTCTCTTGGCGGAAGAGCTGCTGAAATAGTATATTACGGAGATGAGGACGGAATATCAACGGGCGCAAGCGGAGATTTGGCTTCTGCAACCGGCTTGGCAGAGCAAATTATTTGCACCTACGGAATGGATGAGAATCTGGGCTTGGCTGTAATTAACGGCTCTTCAATGGCAAACGGCTCAATATCCGAGCAGGTACGAAATTCCGTAAACAGAATTTTAAATGAGCAAATGCAGGAGGCTGTTCGCATTATTTCCGAAAATAAGGAAATGATGGATTTGCTTGTTGAAGAATTAATGTCTAAAAACCACCTTACAGGTGCTGATATTGAAACGATTTTATCAAAACGCAAAAAATAATTACGGTTTTTTTGCACTTTTATGTTTTTATCCATTGAAATTTCGGCATGAATATGCTATAATTTAATTACTTAAACTACTGTTAGGTTTTACACACCTGTAAAATG
>JALEZT010000162.1 GCA_022772725.1 Eubacterium sp. | reverse complement strand
TATCGAAAACAACAAGAAATATTTCTCTGTTGCATCGGGCGGCGGCACAGGCCGTACTCTTCATCCCGATAATATGGCGGCAGGCCCTGCTTCCTACGGCTTAACAGACTCTATGGGAAGAATGCACGGCGACGCTCAGTTCGCAGGTTCTTCATCAGTTCCTGCTCATGTTGAGATGATGGGACTTATCGGTATGGGTAACAACCCAATGGTTGGCGCAACAGTTGCAACGGCAGTTGCAGTTGAAGAGGCAATGAGAGCATAAGCCATTTTTTGAGGTTTAAGCATTAAATTGTAAATTTAATCATTGATAAAAAAGTTAGACACATCATTTGACAAGTTTTTGTTATGATGTGTCTAATGTTTTTTTGTAAAAAATATTAAGTTGAGGTCAAGTTTTTACGAAGAAATTATCAATGATTAGTCAAGTATCTATCACCTTTGAACAAGGTTGTGATAGATACATTCTTAATTGCCAACAGAGGAATTTAAGACAAGGTACAATATCAAATTACTTTGACTAATATAAAAAACGCCTTGCAGAGGCTCATAAAACAAAAAGAGAGCAGAGGATAAACCTCTACTCTCTATACTGTTATTATATCTTTTGTATGTGTTTAATATGTGCTTAATATTACATTATCATTTGTTATTCTTTCTGTTTTTATCTATTGCACTTAATGCGCCAACAACGGCACCTGCTGGACCTGCAACAATTCCACCAACAATACCTCTGCCTATAACGCTTGCATCCTTTTTCTTTGGTTGTGATTGTTCCCATAAGGCATTTCTACGCATTTCCATTTCTTCAAGAAATCTTCTTTGTTCATCATTATAATTATCAGTTGGTGTGCTTTGCTTTCTCCAATCTTTAATCTCGCTCACAGTAATGCACCTCTTTCCATTCTTTTTTGTATAATCCTTTTAGTCTGTTTACGCAGAAATATAATTCGCCATATTTCCCCAAAACATTTCTACTTTGACTACTAAGATCACCAAGCCTCGCCTCTTCTTTTTCCTTTTCTAAATTAGAGATTTCGGTTTCAAGTATTTGTAGCCTTTCTGTTTTTTCTGCAATGATTTTCTTTAAAGATTCTAACTCACTTGTTAAAACTTGGGCTTTTTTCTTAAAGAATAAGCGTCCTTGTATGTTCGAAATTGTTTTTGATAAACTGTTAGCCTTGTTTTCTAATCCTTGAACTTCTGGAACAAGTTCTTTTTGTTCTTTTTCTAATTGATAAATTGCTTGTGCTGATTTATTATATTTTGATTCTCGTTCTACGCACTCTTTTAAGGTTTCTTTTAAATCTTCTTTATTTTCAAGAAGTTCTGCTAAACATGAAACTCTAACAGCCCATCCGTCTTCATCTTCATCATATATAGGTAAATACAATAATTCGTTGTTTTCTATTTTTAATGTTGATAAAAATAAATCACCTGTTAGAGTGTAATCGTCTGGTGTTAACCTAAACACGAGTCTTTTAGGCAAATTTAATTCCCAAGACCAACTTGCTTCACTTGCTCTATGACATTCCTTAACCATATAAGCATTGAAAAGTTCTTTGCCATAGCCATACCCAAAAAATCCATTTATTTGATGTCCGGTAACTGCTCTACCGTAATTGTCAATTCCGTCACAAATTGCTATATATGCATAAATATAAAGCCAACCTAAATAATTTTCAAAGTCATATCCTTTATATGAAATATCTTGACCATATCTATTGGCATCAAATAAGCCAACATACTTTGGTGTTGATTCAATCATAATAATGCACGCTTGCAAAACATTTTTTAATTCTTCTAATGACAAATCTTTTTCTGAAAGATAGTCGTAACCTTTATATATGTATTCATTGTCGTCTGTTTTGTTTTCAAATGCCACGATGGTTTTTATTGCATCTTGATATTCTTTTTCTGACCAAAAGGCTTTTGATAATAATAGTTGTTCGTTCATACAATTCTCCTATAAAAAGTCAAGTGGTTTTAACCAACTTGCTGTATTTTTTTGATATTCTGATAACTGAAAACGATTATATTTGAGGGCATTGCCCTCGTATTTGCTACAAAGCATAGAGTATTTGAGTTGTCAAGGGTTAAAGCGAAGCGTCCCTTGACAATGAAAATGGTCTATGCTACTGCTTTTTTCATGAGTTCAGGATTGAATCTACTCTGTCTTTCTGTTATCTCTATGATAACATATTTTCAGAGTTCTCGGATGTTTTTACCACTTTCTTTTTATCATGCCTCCTTTAAAATAAAAAATGCGTACAGCCGAAGCCATACGCACAAAAAACACATAGCTCAACTGTCGCCAAACAATCTAACATATAATTACTAATGAACGATATGCAAGAAAGAGCCTGCATTTTTATCAAAAGATAAAAAATACAAACCGTATCATTAGTAAGTTTATTAATTTGTTAGATTATTTGGCAACTTCATTTTATCATATAAAAGCCTAATTATCAATAGTTTATTAATAACTTGATTTTGACTTTTGGAGCAGGCATCTATATAAACTTGATACAAACTTGACTATTTTTGTACTACTCTTGGTGTTATTATCATTAATAGTTGACTTTTATTTGTTATTATCTTATAATGGAGTTGCAAAAATGATGATGGGCGCATCCTTAATACTTAATGATGTGTCTAATTCTTTTGGCTAAATGATTAAAAACAAGTAATTACCTGCTCTCACGTAGCAACTGTGCAACAGTTGCGAAGTAGCAGGCGCAGCATGCACGTTGAGATGATGGGACTTATCGGTATGGGCAACAACCCAATGGTTGGCGCAACAGTTGCAACAGCAGTTGCAGTTGAAGAAGCAATGAGAGCATAAGCCATTTTTAACCGAATAACAGCAAATGCTTCGGAATTTCTTCCGAAGCATTTTTTATTTGATTATTCTTTAACCCATCTCTCTAATCGGGGATGAGATTTTTTTGGCAATATGAACAAAAAAGGGGAGATAATTTCTATATGCGCAAGGGCTGTTTTTGTTGAACTGAACTAAAATATATGTTATCATTAAAATAGTGTATTATATAATAATGCGTTAATTGAAAGGCAAGGTAGATTTTTATGGCAGGTTTTTCACTTAAAGACTGTATGGATATGCTGAAAAGCAATATGCCGTCTGATTTAAAAAACGCCTCTATGGAGGAGCTTACGGGAGCACTCGGCTCTCTTAAAGATTTTGTTTCGCAGATGAGCGAAGATATGGATAAGAATGCCTCACAGGAGGTTAAGGATGCTCATTCAAAGGGGCTTGACGCACTTGAAAATCTTATTCAAACAGGCATTGATAATCCCGAAGCAGAGATAGACACCTCTGAGCTTGGGGGATATATTTCCGCCGCAGAGAAATCAAAGGCTGCAAAGAAATTCATTTCCAAGGCGGAAAAGGGCAAGGAATAAGCACTCAAAAGAGGAAAAATATGAAAAACATTATCATTATCGGTGCCGGGCCCGCAGGACTTACTGCCGCAGACGAGCTTATCAAAAAGGAAAAAGAGCCCTGCAACATAACAATTCTTGAAAAAAGCGGAGAAATCGGCGGAATTTCAAAAACAATCAAGCATAACGGCAACCGTATGGATATAGGTGGACACCGCTTTTTCTCAAAGGACGACAGAGTAAACGAATGGTGGATGAGCAAGCTTCCCGTTCAGAGCGCTCCATCGCTTGATGATATTCTGCTTGAAAGGGAAAGAGAATTTCCCAAAGGCGGA
>JALEZT010000142.1 GCA_022772725.1 Eubacterium sp. | reverse complement strand
CATTTATATATTTTGTTTTATAACATTTATAATATATCAAAATTTTGCTTCACATTCAAGCCGTAATAGTGTAAAATATGTTTTGATAAATTTAAGATTTATATTTATAATATTTTTACGGAGATAACTATGTCGGCAGTCAGCGTGCAAAATTTAACATTGTCCTTCGGCGATAATGTCCTTTTCCAAAATGCTTCATTTGAGGTTGGAGAAAAGGATAAGGTAGGCTTTGTAGGTGCAAACGGAGTTGGCAAAACCTCTCTGTTCAAGGTCTTAACAGGCGAATATGAAGCAACTGAGGGAGGAGCTTTTTTAGGTAAAGGCATTAAGCTCGGTTATATGGAGCAGCACACCTGCTCCGATAATAAAACCGTTTATAATGAGCTTATTTCCGTTTTTGATGAGCTTATTCAAATTGAAAATGAGCTTTCAGCACTTGCAGATGAAATAACGAAAAACCCCTCTGCCGAATTAATTGCAAGGCAGGATTATTTAACAGAGCTTTTTAATTCAAACGGCGGCTTAACCTATAAAAGCCTAACGCGTTCAAGCCTTATCGGTCTCGGCTTTTCGGAAAGTGAATTTGATACGGAAACCTCGAAGCTTTCGGGCGGTCAGCGTTCAAAGCTTATTCTTGCAAAGCTTTTGCTTTCAAGGGCGGATTTGCTTTTACTCGATGAGCCCACCAACCACCTTGATATCAGCGCAGTTGAATGGCTTGAAGGTTTCCTTTCATCCTTTTCGGGAGCTTTTATCGTTATCTCGCACGACAGATATTTTCTTGATAAAATTACCGATAAAACAATTGAAATAGAAAATAAAAAAATCCGTTCATATAAGGGCTGCTATTCGCAGTTTCTCGTTAAAAAAGAGGCAGAGCAAAAGGCGATTACCGAAAAATACGAAAACGATATGAAGGAAATCGAACGCCTTGAAGGAATAATCGAGCAGCAAAGAAGATGGAACAGGGAAAAGAACATCAAAACCGCCGAAAGCAAGGAAAAGGTTATTGAAAGAATAAAGGCTCAGCTTGTTGTTCCCGATGCAAAGCTTAAAAAAATTCGCTTCGATTTCAGCCCCAAATGCGTTTCGGGCGAGGATGTTTTAAGCGTTAAGGATATTTCAAAATCCTTTTCGGGCAAAAAGATTTTCAGCGGTGCTTCGTTTGAGATAAAAAAGGGCGAGCGTATTTTCCTTGTTGGCGATAACGGTTGCGGAAAAACAACACTTTTAAAAATTCTTATGAACGATTATTCAGCCGATACGGGCTCATATAAATTCGGTGCAAATCTTTTTACGGGTTATTTTGACCAAGTCCAAGCAAAGCTTGATCTTAATAAAACCGCAATTGATGAGGTGTGGTCTGCCTTTCCCGCTATGACCGAAACGCAGATAAGAAACGCTCTTGCCGCCTTTCTTTTTACGGGCGACGATGTTTTCAGACCTCTTTCAAAATGCTCGGGAGGAGAAAGAGCAAGAATTGCGCTTTTGAAGCTTATGCTTGGCAGATATAACTTTCTTTTGCTCGACGAGCCAACTAATCATCTTGATGCTAATTCCCGTGAGGAGCTTGAAAATACGCTTCTTGATTACAGCGGCACAATGCTTATTGTTTCTCACGACAGATATTTTATAAATAAGCTTGCAACAGGTATTCTTGAATTAACTGCCGACGGCATTAAACGCTATGACGGAAATTACGATTATTATATTGAGCGAAAAGCCGAAAAAACCGAAGAGGTCAAAGCAGTTAAGCCTCCAAAGCAAAACGATTATAAGCTTAAAAAGGAAAAGGCAAGCATAATAAGAAAGCTGAAAACTAAAATTTCAAGACTTGAAGAGGATATTGAAAACACAGAGGACGAAATAGGACTGATTGAAGAGGAGCTAAACTGCAATCCTCCGTATGAGGAATTTCTTAAAGTCAGTGCCCGTCTTGAAGAAAAAACAAGGCTGCGCGATTCTCTTTATGAGGAGTGGGAGGCCGCCTGCGAGGATTTGACAAAGGCAGACAGTTAATTTATAATTAGTAATAATTTTATTTTAGGTTCTTTATGGGAAAAACAGTTATTATAGGAGGCGGAGCCGCAGGCTTAATGGCGGCGGCGCAGAGCGCTTCTCGGGGCAATGAAGCCGTTATAATTGAAAAAATGCCGAAATGCGCGCGCAAGCTTATGATAACGGGTAAGGGCAGGTGTAATGTAACAAACGCCTGCTTTGATTTAAACGAGCTTATATCGAACGTTCCGCGCAATCCCCGCTTTCTTTATTCTGCTTTTTCCGAATTTATGCCGTATGACACTATTGCTTTCTTCGAGGAGCTCGGCGTTCAAACCAAAATCGAAAGGGGAAACCGAGTTTTTCCTGTCTCCGATAAAGCAAGTGATATTGTTGACGCGCTTGTTAAAAATGCAAAAAATAAAGGCGTTTCCTTCATTCACGGCACGGCACAGTATTTTGAATTTGAAAACGGCAGAATAACCGCCGTTGTTCTTGAAAACGGAGATAAAATCGATTGCACAAGCGTTGCAATATGCACGGGAGGAAAAAGCTATCCCGCAACGGGCTCAACGGGCGACGGCTACCGCCTTGCAAAATCGGCAGGGCATAATATAACAACAATTAAGCCAAGCCTTGTTCCGCTTGTTTGCAGTAATAATTTTATTCCGAGGCTTCAAGGATTAAGCCTTAAAAATATTTCCGTTAAGCTGATTGAAAATCAAAAGGAAATTTATTCCGATTTCGGAGAGCTGCTTTTCACTCATTTCGGAGTAAGCGGTCCCGTTGTTCTTTCGGCTTCAAGCCATATTGATAAAATCGAAAATAACGATTTAAGGCTTGTTATTGATTTAAAACCCGCGCTTGACATTGAAGCACTTGATAAAAGAATTTTGCGTGATTTTTCAAATGAATTAAACAAGGATTTTATCAACTCTCTTTCGGCTCTTTTGCCTAAAAAAATAATTCCCGTTATAGTTGAGCTTTCGGGAATTGCTCCGTCAAAAAAGGTTAATGAAATAACAAGGCAGGAGCGCAGAGCACTTGCCGAGCTGATTAAGAGCTTTACGGTTAATATATCTGATTTTTACGGCATTGAAGCCGCGGTAATAACAAGCGGCGGCGTTGATGTTAAGGAAATAAATCCCAAAACAATGCAGTCAAAGCTTGTTGATAATCTTTATTTTGCAGGCGAGGTTATTGATGTTGACGCCTATACGGGCGGCTTTAATCTGCAAATCGCGTTTTCAACGGGATATGCCTGCGGAAATAATATGAAATAAAATTCTGAAAGGATTTAATATATGATCAATGTTGCAATAGACGGACCTGCCGGCGCAGGCAAAAGCACAATTGCAAAGGCGTGTGCAAGGGAGCTTGGCTTTATATATGTTGACACGGGCGCGCTTTATCGCGCAGTTGCGCTTAATGCCTTGCGAAAGGGCGTATTGAATGACGAAAAGGGCATTGTTGAAATGCTTAAAGAAACAACAGTTGAGCTTAAATTTGACGAAACACATTCTCAAAGAGTTTTTCTAAACGGCGAGGATGTTTCCGATTTAATCAGAACTCCCGAAATTTCAATGGGTGCCTCAAATGTTTCAAAAATTCCGCAGGTGCGTGAGTTTCTGCTCGAGCTCCAACGCTCTATTGCAAGGGAAAATAATGTTATAATGGATGGACGCGATATTGCAACGGTTGTTCTTCCTAATGCGAATGTTAAAATCTTCCTCTTTGCTTCTCCCGAATGTCGCGCAGAACGCAGATATAAGGAGCTTATCGAAAAGGGCGAAAGTGTAACATACGATGAGGTGCTTGCGGATGTTAACGCACGCGATTATCAGGACAGCCACAGGGAAATTGCTCCGCTAAAACCAACAAAGGATTCCGTTATGGCAGACACCTCGCTTCTTACTCTTGATGAAAGCATAAAACTAATTAAAAGTATTATTAAAGGAGATAAATAATGGTAAGCTTTGATTATTCAGTTGTTAAGCACTATAAATTTTACGGCTTTGTAAAAAATATTTTCGGTCCGATTTTTAAAGGCGTTTTCAGATTGAGCTTTAAAGGTCTTGAAAATGTCCCCACCGATAAAAACGAAAGATACATAGTTGCCATTAACCACACAAGCGCAATGGATCCCGTTTTTGTTTCAATGCCGAAAAGCGTTCCTCCGCTTCATTTTATGGCAAAGGTTGAGCTTTTCAAAAATCCGATAGTAGGCTGGGTTATCAAGCATCTTTACGGCTTCCCCGTAAGAAGAGGCAAGGGCGATAATTCCGCTATTGAATACGGCGAAAAGATTATTGAAGAGGGACATGTTATGGCAATATGCCCCGAGGGCAGAAGAGTTAAGGATAAAAACGGTGTTCCTCAAAAGGCAAAGGCAGGCGTTGCGGTTATCGCAAAGGCAACGGGCGCGTCTGTTTTGCCCTGTGCTATTTATTGCGATGGGCCTATTAAGCCCTTTAAAAAGGTAACTGTTTGCTACGGTAAAATGCTTACTCTTTCCGATTTGGGACTTGATACGGAGGAGCCCGGTCCGCACGATATAAAGGACGCCGCAAATAAGGTTATGGACTCTATAACAGAGCTTTGGGAGAATGAAAAAAATGCAGATTAAACTTGCAAAAACAGCAGGCTTTTGCTTTGGTGTTGACAGAGCGGTAAACCTTGTTTACGGGCTTATTGATAAGGGTGAAAGGGTTTCAACTCTGGGCCCGATAATTCATAACCGTCAGCTTGTTGAGGATCTTGAAGCAAAGGGCGTTTATTCTATCGGCTCTCCCTCGGAGTGCAAGGACGGCTATAAAATCGTTGTAAGAACTCACGGCGTTGAAAAAAGCGTTATAGAGGATATTGAAAGCAGAGGACTTTCGTATATAGACGCAACATGCCCGTTTGTTAAGAAAATCCATAAGATAGTCAGCAGTCAGCCCGAAAACACCGTAACGCTTATTGCAGGAGATAAAAATCATCCCGAGGTTTTGGGTATTCGCTCCTTTTGCACGGGCGAATCATTTGTTTTTAAAAACCTTGAAGAGCTTGAAGAGATACTCAAAAATAACAAAAATTTTGAAAAAAATCGCCTGATTTGCGTTTCTCAAACAACTTTCAGCCTTAAAGAATGGAAAAAATGCGAGAAATTTCTTAAAAAGGTATGTACAAATTGTGAAATATTTGATACAATATGCAATGCAACGTCCGACAGACAGGCAGAAGCGCTTGCACTATCCAGGGAGTGCGACGCTATGATTATCATCGGAGGTCGCCATTCATCCAATACCTGCAAACTTAGAGATGTTTGTTCGGAAAATGCAAAAGCGTTTCTTATTGAAACTGCAAGCGAGCTTTCTGAGATAGATTTTTCAGGTTTCAATGTAGTTGGAATTACTGCCGGGGCATCTACTCCCTCGGTAATTATCAAGGAGGTACTAAAAACCATGTCCGAAGAAATTAAAGAAAAGGAAGTTGAAGCAGCTGAACAGGCTGCGGAGACAGCAGAAACCGCTGATAAAGCCGATACGGCTGCTGTCGAAGCATCTGCTGATGGTGAAACCTTCGCAGAAATGCTCGAACAATCTTTCAGCAAAAACGACACAAGCAAAATTGTTAAGGGAATTGTTGTAAACATTACTCCTTCCGAGGTGTTTGTTGATGTTCCCGGAAGAAAGCAAACAGGCGTTATTGCTTATGACGACCTTTCGGCAGAGCCGTTTGATAAATGCGAAGATATCGTTTCAATCGGCGATGAGCTTGATCTTATGATTTTAAAAACAGACGATCAAGACGGCGTGCTTAAGCTTTCAAAGAAATTAACAGATGCTTACAGAGGCTGGGACGATATCGTTGCCGCCTTTGAAAATGAGGAAATCCTTGAAGCACCTGTTGTTGCAGTTGTTCGCGGCGGCGTGCTCTGCACAGTTAAAGGAACAAGAGTGTTTATCCCTGCATCTCTCACAGGCGTTCCGAAAAATCAAGAGCTTGATATTCTTAAAGGCACAACCGTAAGATTCAAGATTATTGATGTTAATAAGCAAAGAAGAAGAGCAGTAGGCTCAATCAGAGTTGTTGTTAATGAGGAAAGAAAAGCAGCTCGTGAAAAGGCTTGGGAAACTCTTGAAGAGGGAATGAAGTTTAACGGAACAGTTAAGTCATTAACTAATTACGGCGCTTTCGTTGACATCGGCGGAATAGACGGTATGATTCATATCAGCGAGCTTTCCTGGACCCGCATTAAGTCTCCGTCAGAGGTTGTTAAGGTTGGCGATCAGGTAGAGGTTTATATTAAAGCTCTTGACCGTGAAAATCAAAAGGTTTCACTCGGCTTCAAAAAGGTTGAGGACAACCCGTGGGAAATCCTTAAAAGAGATTATCCCGTTGGCACAAAGCTTACCGCAAAGGTTGCCGGCGTAACCTCATTCGGTGCATTTGCAACCGTTATCCCCGGAATAGAGGGACTTATCCATATCAGCCAAATCAGCTGGGAAAGAATTAAAACTCCTGCTGATGTGCTCAGCGTTGGCGATGAGGTTGAGGTTGTTATTACCGATATTGATTTTGATAAGAAGAGAGTAAGCCTTTCAATGAAAGAGCTTCTTGAAAAGCCCGAGGAAACAATCGAGGCTCTTGCAGACGAAGCAGCAGAGGCTCCCGCAGAGGAAACACCTGCCGAGGAAGCTCCTGCCCAGGAAGCTCCCGCAGAGGAAGCTGCTGAATAATTTATTATAATAATTAAAGCCACCGATTTTTCGGTGGCTTTCTTTTATTCCTTTTCGTCGCTGAAAATGTAATCAATAAGGTTTTTATAAAGCTTCGGGGGATTGTCATAAAATCTGTCCTCAACCATTTGCGCCTGCGCGCTCGTTGGCAGGTTGAGAGTAAGCGTCATAAAATCCTTTCCGTTTTCCTGAATGTGCATTGTAACATCATAGCTGTTATCGTCTTTTTTAGTTATCTCAGCCTTGTTTTCTTCCTTGTAAAGCTCCTTAACCGCAAGCTTTGCGGAAAGCTCAATGCTCTTTTTTCTTATTGAATACGGCAAATCGTTTTCAACAAGCTCCATTAAGTTCTCACAGTTTTTTCCGGGTGCTAAAAATCCGTTTTCATCTAAAATAACCGTTTTGCGTTCAATAAGCTTTTTAAGTGCAGAGGTTGCTTCAAAATAATTTGCAATTTCGCCCTCGGTCATTGTGTCAATAACAAGCTTTTCCGTCAGCCTGCATTTTGAATTAACAACAAGATAGCAAATCAAAAGGTTAATTTCAAGCGTAGAGCGCAGTCCGCCCTCCGTTATTCCGTATGTTAATGCGTCAAAATCTATGTTTTCTTTATCTTTTTTACTCATAGTTACACCTCTTATGTTATAATTATATTAACATATTATCTGTTCACTTGCAAACTATTTTATTTTATATTATAATATCAGCGTAAAAAGATGTACACAATAAGTACAAAATAAGAAATGAGGTTTTTATTATGACAGAAGTAACAAAAGATACTATTATAGGCGATATTCTTGATGCCTGTCCGGATGCGGCTCCGCTTTTCCTTGAAATCGGAATGCATTGCCTCGGATGTCCGTCATCAAGAGGCGAAACAATTGAGCAGGCTTGCTATGTTCACGGAACAGACGCAGATGAGCTTGTTGCATCAATCAACGAGCTTTTAAAATAAAATGATAAATTTAACCCCAAGATTGAGCGCCGCGGCGCAGCTTGTCAGGGAGGGCTCTGTTCTTGCCGATATAGGCTGCGACCACGGCTTTCTTCCCGTATATCTTCTTCAAAGCGGAAAAATTAAGGGTGCCGTTGCAAGCGATGTTAACGAAGGCCCGCTCAATTCCTGCCGACTGCTTGTTAAGGAGTGCGGCTTTGAAAATGAGGTTAGGTGCGTTTTGTCTGACGGGCTTGAAGATATCAGCCAAAACGATTGCTCCGATATATCAATATGCGGTATGGGCGCAGAGCTTATCGTAAAAATTCTGTCCTCTTGCAGTTGGACTGAAAATAAGGAAAAGCATTTTATTTTCAATCCAATGACGCACAGCGAAATTCTTCGCCGTTACTTATGCGAAAACGGCTTTGAAATTCAAAACGATATTATCGTTAAAGAGGGAAACCGCTATTATAATGTGCTTGATGCTTATTATACGGGAGATATCGTTGAGCGAAGCGAAGCGTATTATTATTTGGGCGAAATAAAAAGCTTTGAGCATAAGGGATATTTTTATCATCTTTTAAATTATCTTGAAAATAAGGAAAAGGGCGGAGCGGATAATCAAGAGGTTATCTGTGCCATTAAGAAATTGTTATGACAACTGTTAAAAATATATACGATTATATAAATAGTATAGCACCCTTTGACACTCAGGAGGAGTGGGATAACGCAGGCTTTCTGGTTGGGGATTTTCGCAAAGAGGTTAAAAGGGCGGTTATCTGCCTTGATGCCGTTAAGGATATTTGCGCTTATTCCGCCGAGGTTAATGCTGATTTAATCATTTCTCATCATCCCATTATATTTAAAGGCGTAAAGCACCTTACAAAAGGCTCTGCGCTTTATACCTGCGCGCAGAATAATATTGCGGTTATTTCCGCCCACACAAATTTTGATAAGTCAAAATACGGTATTAATAATAACCTTTGCACCGTTCTCGGCTTAAAGGATGCCGAGCCGATAGAAAACAGCTTTATCTATAAGGGCAGTCTTGACTGCGAAATGAGTATAGACGATTTTGCTGAATTTGTCAGCGAAAGGCTTTCTGTCAGCGGAATAAGATATACTCTTTCCGATAAGCCTATCAAAACAGTTGCTATCGGCGGAGGTGCCTGCGAGGAGTATATCCCTCTTGCAATGGAAAATGCAGATTGCTTTTTAACGGGAGATTTAAAATATCACGATATGCTTGAAGCGGCTGAAAGCGGCTATCCAGTTATCAGCGCAGGACATTTTGAAACAGAGGCAGAGCCGTTTTATATGCTCAAGGAAATGCTTCAAAAAATGTTTCCCGATGTTGAATTTATTATTCCTAAGCAGGAAAACCCCGTTTTAACGGTTATTTAATTATTTTATTACAATTATTATAAGGAAAACACAATGGCGCTTGACGGTATTTTTTTACACCATTTAAAAAATGAGGTTTCGGCTTTTGCCGAGGGCTCAAGAATAGAAAAAATTCATCAGCCGTCCAAGGAGGAGCTTGTGCTTTCTCTTCGTTCAAGGGAGGGCGCAAAAAAGCTTTTGCTTTCCTGCCGTGCAGACGCGGCGGGAATTTATTTCACGGATTATCCGCCTGAAAATCCGTCAAAGCCTCCTATGCTTTGTATGCTTTTGCGCAAGCACCTAACGGGCGCAAAAATAACGGATATAACGCAAAACGGTCTTGAACGAATTGTTCAGCTCGGCTTTCAGGCGGTAAACGAGCTCGGCGACCTTTGCCGTCTTGTTTTGTCTGTTGAAATTATGGGGCGGTACAGTAATATAATTTTGATTAACGAAAAAGGAATTATTATTGACGCACTCAAAAGAATAGACGAAACAAAATCGCAGGTGCGCCTTGTTTTGCCCGGCGAAAAATATGTTTTACCTCCGAAGCAGGATAAGCTTAACATATTAACCGATGATATTAATATCATAAAAAGCAGACTTTCCGAAAGCAAAAAAGCGCCGTCAAAGGCGTTTCAGGAAATTGTTCAGGGCGTTTCGCCGATTGTCTGTCGTGAGTATGAAAACGGCGTTTCGGTTGAAGAAATAAAGCATTTTGCCGAGAATCCAAAGCCGAATATCGTTGTAACCGATAAGCCGTTTGATTTTTCCTTTATGCCTATAACGCAGTACGGCTCAATTGCAAAAATCAAATATTTTGAAACCTTTTCACAAACGCTTGATTATTTTTATTACGAGCGCGTTAAGGCAGACAGACTTCGTCAACGCTCTGGCGAGCTTTTCAAAACTCTAAACAATCTTTACGAACGCGCGGTAAGAAAGGCGGTAACAAGGGAAAAGGAGCTTGAAGATTGCGCCGATAAGGATAAATATAAGATTTACGGCGACTTAATAACCACTAATCAGTATGCGCTTCAAAAGGGCTCTCTTTTTTACGAGGTTGAAAATTATTATGATAACTGCGAAATAATCAGAATACCTGCCGACCCTGCTTTAAGTCCTATGCAGAATGCCGGGCGGTATTATAAGGAATACAGAAAAAAGCAGATTGCAGAATCAAAGCTAAACGATTTTATTCAGCAGGCAAGGGAGGAGGCACAGTATCTCGATACTGTTATTGACTCTCTTTCAAGAGCGCAGAGCGACGCCGAAATAACGGACATAAAAGAGGAGCTTATCCAAACAGGCTTTTTAAAGCAGAAATCCGTTAGAGGAAAAAAGAGTACCTCTCATATTAAGCCTATGCAGTTTGAAAGCAGTGAGGGCTTCTTAATTTCTGTCGGCAGAAACAATATTATGAACGATAGGCTCACTCTTAAAACCGCTTCAAAATCAGACCTTTGGTTTCATATAAAGGACGGAGCAGGCTCTCATGTTGTTGTAGCTTATGACGGCAGAGAGTTTACCGATTTGCTTATTCGTGAGGCATCAATGCTTGCCGTTCAAAGCAGTAAGGCAAAAAATTCATCAAATGTTGCGGTTGATTATACCGCCGTTAAAAATGTTAAAAAGCCAAACGGCGCAAAGCCCGGTATGGTTATATATACTAATTATAAAACGGAGTATGTAACTCCTAATGAACAAGAGCTTGAAAGGATAAAAAGAATTGTATAATATTGCAGTTATCTTGGGTGCGGGAAACGGCACCCGTATGGGAATAGATAAAAGTAAGCTGCTTCTTGATTTGTGCGGTAAAACCGTTATTGAAAGAAGCGTTGAAGCGTTTTTAAATCTTGCCGTTATTGATGAAATAATAGTTGTGTGCCGCGAGTGTGATGTTGAGGAGTTCTCACGGCTTCTTCCCGATGAAGAGGTTTCATTTGTTGTAGGCGGAGCAACCCGTCAGGAAAGCGTAAGAAATGCGGTTGAAACAATTGATGAGTGCGACTACATAATTATTCACGACGGCGCACGCCCGCTTGTTTCGCAGAATACAATTCTTAAGACGCTTGACGAAGCCCAAATTTCACAGGCGGCGGCAACGGGTGTTTATGTTAAAGATACTATTAAGGTTATAGATAAAGACCTTAATATTGTTGACACACCGGAAAGAAGCTCTCTTATTTCAATTCAAACCCCGCAGATTTTCGATTTTTCAGTTTATAAAAAGGCACTTGAAAAAGCAACCGAGCAGAAAAAGGATTTCACGGATGATTGCCGCCTTGTTGAAAATCTCGGCTTGCAGGTTAAAACAGTTATCGGCGAATATGAAAATCTTAAAATTACAACAAAAAGCGATGTTATCCTTGCAGAAGCATTGATAAAGGCGAGGGAGGGTAAATAATGAGAATAGGCCACGGATATGATGTTCACAGGCTCGTTGAGGGCAGAAAATGTATTATCGGCGGAGTTGATATTCCGAGCGAGCTCGGTCTGCTCGGCCATTCTGACGCAGATGTTTTGCTTCACGCAATATCCGATGCACTTTTAGGTGCCGCCGCACTCGGAGATATCGGCCATCTTTTCCCCGATACAGACGACTCCTTTAAGGATGCAGACAGCCTTGAACTGCTTAAAGCGATTGTTAAGCATTTAGACGATAAGGGCTTTAAGGTTTCAAATATTGATGCAACCGTTATTGCGCAGGCGCCAAAAATGGCACCCTATATTGACGATATGAGAAAAAATATTGCCTCTGCCTGCAATTGCCCCGTTGATTGTGTTTCCGTTAAGGCAACAACGGAGGAGGGTCTCGGCTTTACGGGAGAAAAGCAGGGCATTTCCGCCCATGCCGTTTGCCTTATTGATTAATAAACAGAATATAATTTTTCGCCTTTGCATATTATTTGCAAAGGCATTTTTGTTGCGTGAGAAACAAATTATAGATTATTTTTAACATATTTTATAAATAATTTGTGAACACTATTGACAAATCGGAAAAAGTTGCTAAAATAAGTATTAGCACTCGGGAAGTGAGAGTGCTAAATAAGATAATTTTATTACAGAGGTGAATTTATTATGACTATCAAACCACTTGCAGATAAGGTTTTGCTTGCTTCTGTTGAAGCAGAGGAAACAACCGCTTCGGGACTTTATATTGCCGCTTCGGCACAGGAAAAGCCGGAGTTTATGACTGTTGAGGCAGTAGGCCCCGGTACTGAAAAGCACCCTATGACCGTTAAGGCGGGCGATAAGGTTATCATCACAAAGTACAGCGGAACAGCTGTTAAGCTTGACGGTAAGGAATACACAATTGCTTCCGTTAAGGATATTCTTGCAGTTGTTGAATAATTTAACTATTTAGGAGGGTATATATTATGGCAAAGGATATTATTTACGGCGAAGAAGCCCGCAAGGCGCTTCAAAGCGGTATTGATAAGCTTGCAAACACAGTTAAAATCACACTCGGCCCCAAGGGCAGAAATGTAGTTCTTGATAAGAAATACGGCTCACCGCTTATCACTAATGACGGTGTAACAATCGCAAAGGAAATCGAGCTTGACAATTCCTTTGAAAATATGGGCGCTCAGCTTGTTAAAGAGGTTTCCTCTAAAACAAATGACGACGCCGGCGACGGAACAACAACCGCAACTCTTCTTGCACAGGCACTTGTTCGCGAGGGTATGAAGAATGTTGCCGCAGGTGCAAACCCGATGGTTGTTAAAAACGGCATAAAAGCAGCAGTAGACGCCGCCGTAGAAAGCATTAAGGAAAATTCCCGTCAGGTTAAGGGAACAGACGATATCGCAAGAGTTGCAACGGTTTCCGCCGCTGATGAATTTGTCGGAACTCTTATTGCAGACGCAATGGATAAGGTTTCGGCAGACGGCGTTATCACTGTTGAAGAATCCAAAACAGCCGAAACAGTTTGCGAGGTTGTTGAGGGTATGCAGTTCGACAGAGGCTATATCAGCCCCTATATGGTAACAGATACAGATAAGATGGAAGCAGTTATTGACGATGCTCTCATTCTTATTACAGATAAAAAGATTTCAACCGTTCAGGATATTCTTCCTCTTCTTGAATCTGTTCTTAAAAGCGGTCAAAAGCTTGTTATTATTGCAGAGGATGTTGAGGGCGAGGCTCTTCAAACAATCCTTCTCAATAAGTTAAGAGGCACCTTTACCTGCGTTTGCGTTAAGGCTCCCGGCTTTGGCGACAGAAGAAAGGATATGCTCCAAGATATTGCCACCCTCACAGGCGGTCAGGTTATCACATCAGACCTCGGTATTGAGCTTAAAGATGCAACTATGGCAATGCTCGGTAAAGCCCGTCAGGTTAAGGTAACAAAGGAAAACACAATTATTGTTGACGGCGCAGGCTCATCAGATGAGATTAAGGCTCGTGTAGGTCAGATTAGATCTGCTATTGAAACCAGCACCTCTGATTTTGACCGTGAAAAGCTTCAGGAGCGTCTTGCTAAGATGGCAGGCGGCGTTGCGGTTATTAAGGTTGGTGCCGCAACAGAAACTGAAATGAAGGAAAAGAAGCTTCGCATAGAGGACGCTCTTGCGGCAACAAAGGCTGCCGTTGAAGAGGGTATCGTTGCAGGCGGCGGTGTTGCTCTTATCAATGCTATTCCTGCCGTTGAAAAGCTTCTTGAAACAGATGACGCAGATTTCAAAACAGGTGTTGCAATCGTTCTTAAAGCTCTTGAAGAACCTGTTCGCCAGATTGCCGCTAATGCAGGTATGGAGGGCTCTGTTATTCTTGATAAGATTAAAAATGCCGATAAGGCAGGCTATGGCTATAACTTTGCTTCAAATGAATACTGCGATATGATCGAAAGCGGTATCGTTGATCCTGCAAAGGTAACCCGTTCCGCAATTCAAAATGCCGCATCTGTTGCCGCAATGGTTCTCACAACCGAATCACTCGTAACAGATATTAAAGACCCTCAGGCAGATGCTGCTAATGCCGCCGCAATGGCTGCCGCATCACAGGGCGGAATGTATTAATTTGGTTTTTATTTAACTATATTATTTTCTTGTCATTTGTTCATAATTATATGTTCTATAAAACAAGAATTATTCTGAATTATAAAAATAAGGGTATGTGCTTACAAAAGCACATACCCTTATTGCATTTAGAACTATTTTGGTTGTTGTATTTTTCTCTTATATGTGCAACCTATTTTACGGTAATTTGAGCAACCTAAGAATTCTCCGTAAGGACCTGATTTCTTCACTAATTGACCGCCGCAAACAGGACACTCGAATTTTTCTCTTTTTATTTCATATTGATATCTATCTTTAAGTTCTAATGCAAACTCTGATTCTTGATTATTGACAGTTACTAAATATACTTTTTTCTTTGCCCTTGTTAATGCAACATAAAACAAGCGGCGTTCTTCTGCATAAGGGTAACTGTCGCAGTTATCAAGCAACAAGTCTAAAATCGGAGCATCTTGAATTTTGCTTGGAAACCCCATTTTTGATTTTTTATTGTTTATGATAAACACATAGTCAGCCTGTAATCCTTTTGATTTATGCGCTGTTAGGAAAACTATTTTAAGATCAGGACGCAATTTCGATTTTACATCAATTAAACCGCTTATATTGTTGTATTGATAAGTAAAAAGTCCGCTGTCAGATAATATTTTAGCGTCAAGTGTATATCGTCCAATGAAAAATACACTGCTATTTTTGGGAATATCTGCTAATTTATTCGACATAAATTCAATGGCAAATTTATCATTGAATCCGGATATTTCTCCAAGAGGAAAACCAAAATCATCTTTGTTTCCGTTGATCGATTTTTTGATTTGAATGGGATTTTGCATAATGAAATTTCCACTAAT
>JALEZT010000139.1 GCA_022772725.1 Eubacterium sp. | reverse complement strand
TTCCCGTTGTTTTCTGCGCAGTTTCGGATCCCGTTGCCTGCGGACTTGTTCAGTCTATGGAAGCTCCCGGAAACAACTGCACGGGAACATCCGATGCTCTTGATATTGCCGGTCAAATTGAGCTTATCAAGCAGCTTCAACCCGAAATTAAAAATCTCGGTGTTATTTACACAACAAGCGAATCAAATTCACTCAGCCAGCTTAAAACCCTTCAAGCAGAATGCGATAAGGCAGGTATAAATCTTGTTTCAAAGGGTATTTCCGAGGCCTCCGAGCTTGCTTCCGTTTCCGCAACGCTCGTAACAGAGGTTGACGCTATAACTAACCTTACCGATAATAATGTTGTTGATAATCTTAATATCGTTATGGAGCAGGCAGACACAAAGGGCATTCCCGTTTACGGCTCTGAAATTGAGCAGGTTAAAAAGGGTTGTCTTGCATCGGCTTCAATTGATTATGTTGCTCTCGGCGAAAAAACAGGCAATATTGCAATTGATATTTTAAACGGTGCCTCTGCGGCTGAATATTCTGCTCTTTCCGTAACGGATTCGTTCCTTGTTATAAACACGGACGCGGCTTCAAAATTCGGCATCGCAATTCCCGATTCTCTTGCAGATGTTGAAAAGGTTACAACAACCGCTGAATAAACAGATTATTAGCTTCGGAGCAGAGCAAAGCAACGCTCTGCTCCGAATTATGTTTTTGGATGTGAATATATGGAAGCAATCAATATTATAAAAGTTGTGCTTGAAGAGGGCTTTAAATATGCAATCCTTGCGCTTGGTGTTTATCTTTCTTACAGCATACTCGATTTTCCGGATCTTTCTGTTGACGGAACAATGCCGCTCGGCGCAATACTTTCTTCTGTTTTAATACTGCACGGTGTAAATCCTTGGATAAGCCTGCTTATTGCGTTTGCAGGCGGTCTTGCGGCAGGCTGCTTAACAGGTGTACTTCATATAAAGCTCAAGCTGCAACCGCTTCTTTCGGGCATACTTGTTTACACTGCATTATTAACGGCTAATCTTGTTATAATAAAAATAGGAACGGGCGGGCAGTCTGTTGCGTCTATTTTCGGAAAGAAAACCGTTTTCAATAGCGGTATTGCAAATATTCTTCCGCAGAATATAGGCTCTGTTAATGTCAGAAAGCTTATAGTTCTTGCAGTTTTTGTTGTTCTTATTAAAATTATTATAGATCTTTATCTTAAAACAAAATCAGGTATGCTTTTGCGTGCAACAGGCTCAAATCAGCAGTATGTTATTATGCTTGCGAAAAATCCCGGAGCATCAAAAATTCTCGGCCTTGCAATCGGAAACGGACTTGCCGCAGTCAGCGGTGCTATCGTTGCGCAAAGCACGGAAACCGCAAACACGCAGATGGGCGTGGGTATGGTTGTTTTTGGCCTTTCAAGTGTTATTATCGGCCTTTCCGTTTTCAAGCGCGTTGGCTTTATGAAGGCAACAACTATGGTTATTTTCGGAACGGTTATATATAAAGCGTGCCTGCAAATAGCCGTTGTTATCGGACTTCCGAGCGAATACAATAAGCTGCTTATGGCTGTCCTTTTCGTTATTGCAATTATATTCAGCAAGGCAGGCTCAAATAAAACGAAAAGGAGAGAGAAAAATGCTTGAACTTCAAAATATAGTTAAACGCTTCAATGCGGGAACGGTTGATGAGTCAACCGTTTTTAACGGCTTTGATTTTAAGGTGTCTGATGGCGAATTTGTTTCGATAATCGGCTCAAACGGAAGCGGAAAAACAACTCTCCTTAATCTTATCTGCGGCTCTCTTAAAGCAGATGAGGGTAAGATTATTTTTAAGGATAAGGATATAACAAACGAATCCGAATTTAAAAGAGCAAAGCTTATAGGCAGGGTTTTTCAGGATCCGAAGGCGGGAACCTGCCCCGATTTAACAATCCTTGAAAATATGGCGCTTGCCGATAATAAAAACAAGCCCTTCGGGCTCGGCAAATGCGTTAACAAAAAAAGAATTGATTATTATAAAAGTCTGCTTGAACAGTGCGATATGGGTCTTGAAAACAGGCTCGGTGTTCAGGTTGGAACTCTTTCGGGAGGTCAAAGGCAGGCACTCGCTCTTGTTATAGCAAATATGACGGATATTGAGCTTCTTATTCTTGATGAGCATACCGCCGCGCTTGACCCGAAATCCTCGGAAAGAGTTATGGAGTTAACAGACAGCATTGTTAAAAAAAGTAAAATAACAACTATGATGGTAACTCATAACCTTCGCTTTGCAGTTGAATACGGAAGCCGCCTTGTTATGATGCACGAGGGAAAGTGCGTTATTGATATTAAAGGTGAGGAAAAGAAAAACGCAAGGGTTGAAGACCTTCTTGAAGTCTTTGACAGAATAAGTCTTGAAAAAGGAAACTGATATTTTGAATATTGATAAGGTGCTTCATTCGCAGAATCTTTATTTTCCCGATGATGAGGAAATTATGTCTGTTCAGGCTCAATGCCTTGAAAAGCTTTATGATTATAATATGACTCGTCCGAGCGAGGCGGAAAAAAGAACGGCTCTATTAAGCAAGCGAGATAAATCCGAATAAGTTTTTTATGAACGGATTTTCCGCTATGCTGTGTTAAAATACTCGTTAATCCGAAAGGATTAACTGCGTTTTGTGCCTTGCCTAACGAAAAATCCGTTTCATAAAAAATCTGCG
>JALEZT010000133.1 GCA_022772725.1 Eubacterium sp. | reverse complement strand
ACTGCTTTATAATTGACCCGATTGACGGAACAACGAATTTTATTAAAGGATATCAACACAGCGCAATTTCGGTTGGTCTTGCAAAGGACAGAGAGCTGATAATGGGCGTTGTGCTTGACCCTGATTTAAACAATATTTTTTATGCCGAAAAGGGCAAGGGCGCATATCTTAATTCAAAAAGGATAAGCGTTTCCGACTGCAAACTCGAAAACAGCCTTGTTTTGTTTGGCACCTCCCCTTACGAGCACGAGCTTGCAAAGCAAACCTTTAAGCTGACTGAGGAGATATTCTATAAGGCGGTTGAGGTTAGGCGCGGCGGCTCTGCGGCACTTGATATATGCTATGTTGCATCGGGCAAGGCTGATTTATATTATGAGCTGATACTGCGCCCTTGGGATTTTGCGGCGGCGGTTGTTATACTGCGCGAGGCAGGCGGAATATGCTCTACGCTGAAAAAGGAAGAGATAGACTGCTCGAAGGTGCGTTCATTCGTTTGCTCAAACGGAATAAACACAGAGGAATTTTTTGAAATATCAGATGGAATATTACAGCTTTAATCAATATCTTAAAGACACCTTTGGCTGCAAGGTTTACAAGATAAGCATAAACGCAGGCTTTACCTGCCCAAACAGAGACGGAACGCTCGGCACAAGAGGCTGCATTTTCTGCTCAAAGGGAGGAAGCGGAGACTTTGCCGAAAGCAGCACCCTATCCGTTACCGAGCAGATTGAAAGTGGAAAGCAGAGAGTTTCAAAAAAGATAAAAAGCGGAAAATACATTGCATATTTTCAAGCCTTTACAAACACCTACGCACCCATTGATGTGCTTGCCGAAAAATACTGCGAAGCAATCAACCACCCCGATATTGTGGGGATATCAATAGCAACACGGCCCGACTGCCTCGGCGAAGAGGTTTTAACGCTTCTTTCGGAAATTAACAAGATTAAGCCTGTTTTTGTTGAGCTTGGGCTTCAAACAATTCACGAAAAAACGGCTGAATACATTCGAAGGGGCTACCCTTTAAGTGTTTATGACGCCGCAATAACGGCACTAAAAAATGCCGGAATAAACACCGTTGTTCATCTTATAATCGGACTGCCCAACGAAAGCAGAGAGGATATGCTTAAAAGCGTTGAATATGTCTGCAAAAGCGGTGCAGACGGAATTAAGCTTCAGCTGCTTCACATATTAAAAGGTACCGACCTTGCAAACGATTATTTGAGCGGAAAATTTGAAGCGCTTTCGATGGAGGAATATTTAAGCATTATCAAGGACTGCATTAAAATAATTCCCAAAAATGTTGTTATTCACAGGCTGACGGGAGACGGACCTAAAAAGGACCTGATAGCTCCGCTATGGAGCGCAGATAAAAAGAGCGTGCTTAATGCTTTAAACAGACTTTAATGTTTAAAGCGAGCACGCTTTTTCATTGCTTATTCATAAAAACCTATTTCGGAAATTACGGGAGTGCTTCGGCTTTGCCTGATTACAAATCTGGCGCCGACGCACTTTTTATTTTTTATTTTTGCGATTTTCTTTGAGCCGATAACAGTTGAGGAATACACCCTTTTATACCTTCCGTTTGGCTTTTTGATATAAATATCAAACGCTTCAACCCTTTGAGAAAAGCGGATATCCTCGCTGATTATAACATATTTAAGCTTTTTAACGGAATCAAATTCAAAATCAATATATCCGTCGTCCTCTCGGAGTTTTCCGAGCCTTTCAACGATAATAGGATAAGCATACATTTCATCTATTTTACTGCCGAGGGCTTTAAGAACGCGGGCGTCCTTCCTGTGAATAACGCCCTTATCCGTTGGCGGAACATTCAAAAGCAAGGTGCAGTTATTGCCGACGGAATTAAGATAAATTTTAAAAAGCTTATTTACGCTTTTAACTGTTTTATTCTCATTTTTGGAATAAAACCAGCCCTTTCTGATTGAAACATCAACCTCCGCAGGATACCAGCACAGCTCGGAGCAGTCTTTAAGAAGCGTTCTGCTTCCCAAATCCTCATCCATTGAGGTCAGCCTTTTAAGATTTTTTGCATCATTTTCATTATGCTGACTGTTTTTGCTTACCGTTTCCGACTTTTGAAGATAAGACGGGACAACGGAAAATTCGGATTTTCTTGTTTTTCCTCCCTCGTTGCCTACCCATCTTATATCGGGACCGCAAACGGCAATATTAGCCTTTGGTTGAAGCGTTCTTATAAGCGAATAATATCTGCTCCAATCATATTCAAAGGCGCGCGCATTGGCACCCTTTGCGCCGTCAAACCAAACCTCGCTTATTTCGCCGTAATTTGTTAAAAGTTCTGTCAGCTGATTGCAGAAATAATCGTTATATGCAGGTGTTCCGTAGGTTTTCTCGTGCATATCCCAAGGGGAAAGATAAACGCCGAAATCAAGCCCCTCGCTTTTGCAGGCATCTGAAACCATTTTAACTATATCGCCCTCAAAGGAGGTATATTTTATGCTGAAATCGGTGTATGCCGTGTTCCAAAGGCAAAAGCCGTCGTGATGCTTACAGGTTAAAATTATTCCCGTTGCACCTGCCGATTTTGCACATTTAACCCACTGCGCAGGCTTAATTTTCTTTATGTTAAAATCCTGCGCCGTTTCTGTTCCTGCACCCCATTCCCTTGCGGTTGCGGTGTTCATACCGAAGTGCATAAAAAGGTAAAACGGTTTTTTGGACAGCTCAAGCTGAGACGGGCTCGGCACAACGCTAATGAGTCTGTTTACCTCATCACTGTTTAATTCAAAGCCGTTATTATCGGTTGTCCAATTTTTTTCAAAAGGATTTTTCATCACTTTTCCCTCTTTTATTAATCCCTGCGAAACAGCTTTCTGCCGAGCTTACCTATACTGCATAAGCCGTAATACACCATTTCGGAGAAATTGAAATAGAATGTTTGCTCTCTTGATTTATCAACCTCATCAAAAACGGGAGTGAGCGCTTCGCCCTTTGCACCGCTGTATTCCGTGGCTGAAAGAACAACAATTTCACTGTCTATCGGCAGAGTTACCTCTTTTTTGCCCTTAACATCTATTTCAACAACATAGAAATAAAGAATTTTTGCAATACTGTCTTTTCCAACGATATGGCAATGCGTTGCTTCAAAGCCTATTTTGCCCTGCTTAACATAAGCAACATCGCCCAAATCAACAAGATCCCAAGCGGCAAAGCGCCTTGAAGAAGCAAGGATTTCCTTTGAAACGCCTTCGCCGTCAACCTCAAACTCAACCTCTTTATCATCAGTAAGAGATGCGCAAAGCAGGCAAAGCTTATCGGTGTTCTTTGAAATATCAATTTTCTGACCGCTCATAACGGTGCAGTTATTATCTGTTTGCGATATTTCAAAATCAATAGAATTAACGGTAACCGTTTTAGGCGCAAGCTCACGCGGAATATTCATATCAAAATCGGATTTAACAGTTCCCTGCGCCGTAATAATATTCTTATCAAGCTCAAGCCTTGCAGGAGTGCAGGAGGGCTTTTTACCCTTAACTGCACTGTCTTTAAGCGTTAAAGCAAAGGTTTTGATTTCATAAGGCTTGAAATCGGCAACGAGCCTACCGTTTTCAACAACCGCTTCGCCCTTATATTCCTCGCTTGCATAAAGCTCTCTTGCCGAGGCAATTCCCTCTCCGAGCTCAAGAGTAAAGCCGTTTACACTCTTATTCGTTCCCTCATTGAGACGAACGATAATTTCATCACTGCTTTCAGCCTTTTTGATTGCTCTTACTATAACATCATTAGTTGAAACAGAGCCGAAGCTGTAATGCGGTTTGAGTGCGCCCGAATGCTTATCAACTGCATAAGCCGTCATAGGCTGAACAAAGGCTCTTGCTTCAAGCTGAGTTTCTGACGAAGCCTCGCCCTTATGGCTGAAAACGGCAAAAGAATATCTGTTTAAGCCGATATCCATAAGCGACTGCATTGAATCCATTCTGAAATTCTTTTTCGGAGTGTGAAGAACTGTCATTCTTAAAGTGTTGTCATTATACTTATCCCAGCCGTATTTACACTCGCTGATAACAGAAACGCCGAACTGCGAGCTTTCATCGGTTAAATCAACCCATTTTTGCGCAGGAACCTCAAAGAGCTTTTCATTCATATTGCCTCTTTGGATAGCACCGAGACCTAAATCAAATGTTGCCTTTTCGTTTTTGCAGGTAAAGGCAAACTTATTTTTAGCCATTGTGCGAAGTGCCTGCCATTCAATTTCCGAATAAACCTCAACGCACTCTCCGCCGTCTGTTAAAGCGATATAATTTGTGAAAACAGAGCGGTTTTTATCCTTTTGCACAACCTTATAAGCAACGCGCGCAGGGCCGTTTTCCTCAATGCTGATTTTAACAAGAGTGGGTATGCGGTCTGCATCCTTATTTGCTTCCTTGAAGTTCATTTCCCAAGCAGGCCACGGCTTTGAGCCACTGTACTTGAACAAGCCGAGCGCGATAGGCTCCTTTAAGAGCTCCTTTTCGTCAAGCGTTTTATCTATAATTGAAGAAATGTTTCCGTTCTTATTAAGAGTAACGATATACTTTTGATTTTCAAGAACATTTTCGGAATTAATTGAAATACTGCTTTCAAGTCTGCAAGGCTCGTCTGACGGGCGAACATCATAAGCTCTGTATCCGAGACTGTTTACCTCTGCAATGAAAACAACCTCGCAAATGCCGTTTTCATTGGAGTTTACCTGACTTTTAACCTCTTTGCCGTTTTCATCAAAAACGCGAACAAAGGGCTTTGAAATATTTTTAAGACGCATTCTAACGGCAGAGCGTCTGCTTGCTTCAATCGGATTTGAAACAACAAC
>JALEZT010000092.1 GCA_022772725.1 Eubacterium sp. | reverse complement strand
GTCCAGAAGGGCGCGTCAATAACAGTAAAATCACGGAAGGAAATGTGGTTGCTTTTTTCGATATACATAACTGTTGGGCGCGGATAGAAATCGCCTGTTACATAATATCTGTCCTTGCGCTGAACAAATGCGTGCCCGTTTGCATTAATAACACCCTCGCCGCTGATTGAACAGCCGTCTGCCTCATAGCCGTATATAAAAACAAAGCTTGGCTTGCCCGTTACGGGGTTTCCTATAAGAGCGGTTTTAGGATCATTTATCAGCTTGTTGGGACGAATATATCCGTCTATATTCGAGGTTGCTTTTATTTGAGCACCCTTTTGAATATGCAAATCAACATTAGGCTTTAAGCGGATTGAATCGCTGTAAAAAACATAGCCGCTTTGAAGAAGAACTCTTCCGCCGCCGTTTTTAGCGCAATCGTCAATAGCGTGCTGAATAGCAAAGGCGTCGTTTGTTTTTCCGTCTCCCTTGGCGCCATACTGCAAAACATTATATTCCTTCATACCGTTTGCCCCCTGGATTTTATGGATATAATGTATCACACTAATTCCCGTTTGACAAGTAAAATAAACTATGCTATTATATTAAATGTATCAGGCTGCCACTCGTTCCTCAGTCCAACGGAATGAACAGGCGGCTTATTTTATGCAGAAAGGTACAGTAAACAGTAATATGAAAAAATATGATGTTGCAATAGTAGGCGCAGGCCCTGCCGGAATTTTTACAGCCCTTGAAATGATAAAAAAGGGAAGCAAAAAAAGCATTGCCATTATTGAAAAGGGCAGATCGGTTGAGCAAAGAAAATGCCCAAAGGCAAAAACGGGAAAATGTATGAACTGCAAGCCCTACTGCCATATTACAACAGGCTTTTCGGGCGCAGGTGCTTTTTCAGACGGAAAGCTTTCGCTCTCCTGCGAGGTTGGAGGCAACCTGCCGGAGCTTATAGGCGAGGAGCTTGCACAGGAAACTATTGATTACACAGATAAAATTTACCTCGAATTCGGTGCAGACACTCATGTTGAAGGAGTTGGAAACACAAACGAGGTTAAGGAAATTCGCAAAAGAGCAATTCAAGCAGGCTTGAAGCTTGTTGACTGCCCTATTCGCCATTTAGGAACGGAAAAGGCGCAGGAGCTGTACTTTGCAATTGAAAGATACCTGATTGAAAACGGCGTTGAAATTATGTTTGACTGCGAATGTAAGGACTTAATCCTTGACGGAGAAAAATGCCTTGGCGTTCTTCTTGCAGACGGCAGCGAAATTCACGCCGAGCACACCGTTGTTGCAACCGGCAGACGAGGTGCAGACTGGCTTGAAAAGCTTTGCGCAGACCACAATATTGCTCATCAGCCCGGAACGGTTGATATCGGCGTTCGCGTTGAGGTTAGAAACGAGGTTATTGAAAAGGTTAACGAGGTGCTTTACGAATCAAAGCTTGTTGGCTATCCAAAGCCGTTTAAAAACAAGGTGCGCACCTTCTGCCAAAACCCCGGCGGCTTCGTTGCGCAGGAGAATTACGATAATGATTTGGCGGTTGTTAACGGCCATTCATATAAAGAGCTTAAAAGCCAAAACACAAACCTTGCAATTCTTTGCTCCCACAATTTCTCCGTTCCGTTTAATCAGCCTATTGCTTATGCGCAAAAGGTTGGCGAGCTGACTAATATGCTCGGCGACGGACATATTCTTGTTCAGCGCTTCGGAGATATTCTTGAAGGCAAAAGAACTTGGCAAAAGGAGCTTTCGCAAAGCAACTTAAAGCCAACCCTGCCCGACGCGGTTGCAGGCGACATTACCGCCGCAATGCCTTACAGAGCAATGACGAATATTATTAATTTCATTCACGCTATGGACCATGTTGTTCCCGGCTTTGCAAGCCCCGAAACACTTCTTTACAGCCCCGAGCTGAAATTTTATTCAAACAGGGTTAAGATGGACACGGATTTCAACACAAATATTGAAGGATTGCATTGCCTTGGGGATTCAAGCGGCTGGACAAGAGGCTTGATGATGGCTTCTGTTCACGGAGTTTTAATGGGCAGAAAATTAGTTTGATTTGAATATATAAATATGCGAAACGGCACGGATTTTCCGTGCCGTTTCAGCGTGTAGAAAAAGCCCAAAAAACAAATTTCTACACGCTGGGAGACTTCGAGAAATGGAACTGAATTTCGTTTTCTTGCGAGCGGGAGCTGTACAAAGGTACTGCCCCCGAGCAAAAAACGAAAAACGCTAAATGCCGCAGAAGCCTTTGTTTCTGCGGCATTTCCTTGTTACGCTTACAATATAAATGGAGCGTCGGGGTCGCCGCTCCCTACAAAGCATTACAAATGCGATTTTTTGATATCAGCGTGGTTCAGACCACTTTATCGACAGTCTGAAACGGCACGGATTTACCGTGCCGTTTTTTATTTTATTCGGTTTATTCACAAAACATTTCATCATCATGCCATTTTAATGGGTTCTCGTCAATATATTTTCTCTTGATTGAATAATCCTCATCATCACGGATTATATGGTCATAGAATGAGGTTTGAAATAATTTTTCCTCGTGCAAGCCGATTTTTTTACAAAGCCTTGTTGTTAATGATTTATACGCACAAATCACATCAGACACCGTAGGGCAGGGGCTTGCTCCTGCCGCTTGTTCATTATTAATGATTAAAATCAAATGTATATGATTCGGCATTATAACATATTTATCAACAATAATTCCTTGAAAACGGTTTTTTAATAAAAACAATTGCTCCTCGGCAATCTTTCCGTATTTTGTTAATTTTATTTCGGCAGGAGCTAATCTGCTATTCGGAAGTCGGCAGGAGCAAGCCCCTGCCCTACTTTCATAATTATCAATCGTTGATAAAATACATTTTCTTTTATTTGTGCATATCGTTATGAAATATGCACCGTTTTGGCTGTAATCATAATTTTTCAACCTGTTAGGTTTTCGTTTTTGTAATTCCATAATTTGATTATAAAATCATTTTTTATTATTGTCAACGGGTGGTAAAACGATTCGGCAGATTCATTACGGAACGCCGAGGACGGCGTTCCCCACGGGGTATATTAAAACCATAATGATATTTTATATAATGTGGGTTGCCCGTCCCGATTAAACGGGAAAACACCGTAGGGTGTGGGATTGCTCACACCGTTTATTCGGCAGGAGTAAACCCCTGCCCTACGGGGAACAATTAAACCCAAATGATATTTTGTAGGGGACGGGTTGCCCGTCCCGATTAAACGGGAAAACACCATTTTCGACAGGAGCAAATTGCGATTCGGCAGATTTATTGCGGAACGCC
>JALEZT010000087.1 GCA_022772725.1 Eubacterium sp. | reverse complement strand
GGTGTGTGTGTTTCGGGCCTTGAAATGAGCCAAAACAGTCAGCGTCTTAATTGGACAGCCGAGGAGGTTGATTCAAAGCTTCATAAGGCAATGGTTGATATACATAATCATTCTGTTGCGGCTGCTGAAAAATACGGACTTGGCTATGACCTTGTTGCCGGCGCAAATATTGCAGGCTTTGAAAAGGTTGCCGAGGCAATGATGGCGCAGGGTATTTACTGATATTTGAATTTTTACGCCGAGTCTGAAAGGATACGGCGTGTTTTGCTTTTTTAACATAAAGGGGAATGTTAAAATGCTGAAAATAACACCTGAAACAACCTTGAAAGAGGCAATGGAAAATCCAATGGCAAAGGATATGCTTGAAAAGCTTATGCTTGCCGCAAGGCTCCCTGTTGAAACACTGAACAAGGGCTTTGCGGAAAAGCTCAAAATAAAACACCTTTCAACCTTTACTCTCGGTCTGCTTGATAAAAAAACGGTTCAAACCGTTTGCGATATGTTTAATCTTGAAAAGGACGGGATTATAACCGATGAGGGCATACTTGAGCCGAAATGGTGGAAGGAAGCAATTATTTATCAAATTTATCCCCGTTCCTTTTTTGACAGTAACGGCGACGGTATCGGCGATTTGCAGGGAATAATCCAAAAGCTTGATTATCTTCAGGAGCTCGGAGTAACGGCTCTGTGGTGCTCGCCCTTTTACGATTCACCTAATGACGACAACGGCTATGATATTCGTGATTACAAAAAAATTATGGCTGAGTTCGGAACGATGGAGGATTTCGATTTAATGCTCAGCGAAATACATAAGCGCAATATGAAGCTGATTATCGACCTTGTTGTAAATCACACAAGCGATGAGCACGAATGGTTTGAGCAGGCAAAGCAGTCAAGGGATAATCCGTATCACGATTATTATATTTGGCGTGATGCTTCAGACGGCGGAAAAACCCCGCCAAACAACTGGATTTCTCTTTTCAAAGGTCCTGCCTGGAATTATTATGAAAATGTCAATCAATGGGCAATGCATCTGTTCAGCAAAAAGCAGATGGATCTTAATTGGGAAAATGAAAATGTGCGTGAAAGCGTTTATGAAATGATGAATTGGTGGCTCGAAAAGGGCATAGACGGATTCAGAATGGATGTTATCAATTTTATCAGCAAAACACAGGGGCTTCCCGATGCAAATGCTTTTCTCGGACTTTTAACGGGCTATAAGGGTGCCGAATATTATTTTTACGGTCCGAGGCTTCACGATTATTTACGGGAAATGCGTGAAAAAACCTTTGGCAATTATGATGTTTACACAGTCGGAGAGTGCGGCGGTGCAGGCATAGAAATGGATAAAATGCTTACCGCAGATTACCGCAAGGAGCTTGATACGGTTTTCAACTTCGATTTTCTTATTAATCAGGGGCACACCAATTATGATAATTATAATTACGACCTTTTTAAGGTTATGAAGGAGTTTGAAAAATTTCAAACACGATATACAAATCATTGCTGGCCTGCTGTTTTCTTTGAAAACCACGATAATCCCCGAATTGTTTCAAAGGTTGATAAAACGGGAGCATACCGTGAGGATATTTCAAAGGCTTGTTTGCTTATTGAGATGACTCTGCGAGGCACTCCTTATATCTATCAGGGGCAGGAGCTTTCAATGGGCAATGTGGATTTTAAATCAATTGATGAAATAAACGATGTTGAAGCGGTTAATACTTATAATGAGTGTATTAAAAAGGGCAAGTCGCCCGAAAAAGCCTTTTTCCGTGCAAAAACAGGCACAAGGGATAATGCAAGAAGCCCGTTTCAATGGAGCGATAGTGAAAACGCAGGCTTCACAACGGGTAATCCCTGGTTGAAGGTTTCATCGGATTACAGACGATATAACGCCGAGGATGAACTGAAAAATCCCCAAAGCGTTCTCAATTTTTGCAAAAAGGCAATTGCGCTCAGAAAAAGCAACAAGGCATTTGTTTACGGAAAATTCACCCCTGCGGATAATGCTTATCCCGTTTATTGCTATTACCGTGAATACGAAAACGAGCTTTATTATGTAGAGCTTAATCTCTCTCCGAAGCCGTCCGAAAGGCCGCAAAGCGTTTCAAATTACAAGCTTTTGCTTTCAACAAAGGGCACGGCTGCGGAAAAGCTTCGTGCTTATGAGGGAAATGTTTACAGAATTAAATAAAATGCTTGACATTTGATAATTTATATATTATATTATCTATTGTACGAATACAAACCTTTTGAGAGTGGCAGCAATGCCGCTCTCATATTATTATTGAGAGGTTTTAACGGAGGAAGTATGGCAGGTAAAAACACTGTTCAAAGAGTAACTCAAATCATTGAGCCGTTTGCCGAGGAGCTTGGCTTGCAGCTTTGGGATGTTGAGTTTAAAAAAGAGGGCACCGATTGGTATCTGAGGATTTTTATTGATAAGGTCGGAGGCGTTTCGGTTGACGATTGTGTTGATTTAACACATTTGATAACAAAGCCGCTTGACGAGGCAGATCCGATTGCGCAGTCCTATATGCTCGAGGTTTGCTCTCCCGGCATTGAAAGAGAACTCAAAAAGGATGAGCATTTTGAAAAATATATCGGCTCGCCCGTTATGTTAAGAACAATAAGACCGATTGATAATGTAAGGGATTTCTGCGGAACCCTTACCGCTTATGAAAACGGCGTTATAACCGTTTTGCTTAAAGATGAGTCTGAAATAAAGGTTAATAAAAAAGACGCGTCTTATGTTAAGCTTGACGATTTTGATATAAACGACTTTAACAAAGAAATTTAATAAAGAAAGGTTGATAGGAAAAAATGAGCAAGGAATTTTTTGAAGCAGTAAGAATGCTTGAATCTGAAAAAGGAATACCGGCTGAATATCTTTATGAGCGTATTTCAGCCGCAATAATTGTTGCCGCAAAGCATAATTACGGCGGCAAGGATATCGTTCACTGCGATATAGACCCCGAAAAAGAAAAAATTAAGGTTTATGTAACAAAGAATGTTGTTGAAGAGGTTGAGGATCCGGACACGGATTTAACTCTTGAAGAAGCGCAGAAAATCAGAAAATCCGCAAAGGTCGGAAAAACCATTGATATTCCGCTTAAAACAAAGGAGTTCGGCAGAATTATTGCGCAGAATGCAAAGCATGTTATCCGTCAGGGTATCCGCGAGGCGGAAAGAGGATTACAGCTTGCCGAGTTTAAGGATAAAAATCAAGAGCTCTTAACGGGAACTGTTAACAGAATAGACCCCGAAACAGGAAGCGCTCTTATCGAAATCGGTCAGTCGCTCACTCTTCTCCCCGTTGCAGAGCAAATTCCGGGAGAGCATTATGAGCCGGGTCAGCCCATCAAGGTTTTTGTTGTTGATGTTAAGGATTCCGGCAGAGGCCCCAAGGTTATGATTTCAAGAACTCATCCCGGTCTCGTAAGAAGACTTTTTGAAACAGAGGTTCCCGAAATTTATGAGGGAATTATCGAAATTAAATCTGTTTCAAGAGAAGCGGGTTCAAGGTCAAAAATTGCAGTTTTCAGCAAGGATGAAGAGATTGATCCCGTAGGTGCCTGCATAGGCCCCAAGGGTCAGCGTGTTTCAAACATTGTTGAAGCGCTCGGCGGAGAAAAAATTGATATTGTTAAATACAGTGAGGATCCTGCGGAATTTGTTTCTGCGGCACTTGCTCCGTCAGATGTTTGCGAGGTAGAGATTGTTGATGAATCAATCCGCTCCTGCCGCGCAACAGTTCCCGATGATCAGCTCAGCCTTGCAATCGGCAATAAGGGTCAGAATGTTCGCCTTGCCGCAAAGCTTACCGGCTGGAAAATAGATATAAAGCCTGAATCGGGATTTTATGAGGGCTCCGAGGAATAAACAGGAAAGGCCGTGAAATAAATGAAAGCAAAGCGTGAGGTTAAGCGTATGTGCGTCGGCTGCGGCGAAATGTTTGATAAGCGCTCTCTCATAAGGGTTGTTAAAAGCCCCGAGGGCGAAATATCAATAGATTTAACCGGCAAGAAAAACGGCAGAGGCGCATATATCTGCAATAGCACCGAATGTTTGAAAAAGGCTAAAAAAAGAAAATCAATCGAGCGTGCGTTTTCAATGAAGATTGACGACTCTGTTTATGATGAAATGGAAGAAGAAATACTTAATGGAAAAGAATAAGCTTTTATCCGTTTTGGGTCTTGCAAGAAGAGCAGGCAGGCTTGCTATGGGGCACGATGCCGCTTTAAAATCAATATACACTTCAAAGGCAAAATT
>JALEZT010000032.1 GCA_022772725.1 Eubacterium sp. | reverse complement strand
CCCATCTTATCAAAATCAATAATGCCATTGGTTTTGATCTCTAATACAGCAGTATCACTTGATAAATCGCACAACGCAAGAACGTTTTTATCTTGATGCACCACCAACTCTTGCGATAAAATGTGCTTGTCTTTAAATATGGATTTTTTTATGTAATCCACAAGGGGAACGATTTCTGCTTTTAAGAGCAATATGAATTTATTGAGTTCATCTGCGAGTTCTTTGTCCTTATTTTCCACTGCACTAACTGTTCCGTCAGAGTTGAAATTCATGTATATTTCATCATAAGGCGAGGGCAATTTTCCTATGTATTTTAACTTGCTTTTATTTTGAATAAGAAAAGCGGATGAATCAATTTTTTCCGCATCAAGCATTGTATTTATTAAATGCTCAATAGTCATCCCATTGAAATTTGTAGGAAACTTTTTGATTTTACGACTTACCACTTCAAACTTTTTTACTTCTTTTGAACTACACTTGAAACGAGGTAAGTTCTGTGTATGATATTTGAAGTTAGGGTATGTTGCTAAATAACTTGCCGGAACAATATAGTCCTCGTTAAATTCAAAGACTTTATTGTGTGTGATAAGCAACCTGTTATTGTCCATTTTTTTGAAAAGTTCCCATTCCAATAAGCAGTCGTTAACACCCGTGTGAAGCTCTTGAACATGATCTATCCCATACAAGCGGCATAGATTATCTTTCGTAATATTTCCGCCTGAAAAGCGAGAAGAAATAATGTTCCTCTTGAAGTTGAAGAAATGCAGTTTTTCATAACCGCTCAACTTTTTTCTTTTAAAATAATTCTTTATAAATTTTTCATCAATGCTGCCATAGGTAAGAATAGTTCTGTTACACAAATCAAACTCATCAAAAAGAGCATCAACTTCATCTTGGTTAAGCGGAGTGGCTTTTTTGAGGTCCTTTTTCGTAATTCCATTAATGTGTGTTGTGAAAACATCCCTATTCATTTCCAAAGGCAAAAATCTGTTATACATTTTTTGAGTATCTGGTTGATAAATAGAAATGGAAAGCAAATCATCTCTCAAAGATGACAGTCCGTTTGTTTCCACATCTAAAACAACATATTGACTCGCAATAACACTCATTTTTATCCCCCTAAACTACACAGCCACCTGCAAATATTCCTTTTTGTACTTTTTTCTTTGCGTGTTGCAAAAGTGTTGCAAAGCCGTTTTCGTCAAAGCATAAAGCACCCGAAAGCCCTTTGTTTCCAAGGGTTTCCGGGCACTTGTAAGCCAGTAGATTTTATTCCCACTCGATTGTGCCGGAGGGCTTAGGTGTGAGGTCGTAGAGGACTCTGTTTACGCCTTCAACCTCATTTGTTATGCGATCCGTGATATGCTTAAGCAAATCGTATGGGATTTCCTCAATTGTTGCGGTCATTGCATCAACCGTGTTAACCGCTCTGATGATTACGGGATAAGCGAATGTACGCGCTCCGTTTTTAACGCCAACCGATTTGAAATCGGGAACTGCGGTAAAATACTGCCATACTTTGCCTTCAAGTCCGTTCTTTGCAAACTCTTCACGAAGAATTGCGTCAGACTCACGAACGCATTCAAGTCTGTCTCTTGTGATTGCGCCAAGGCATCTAACGCCAAGACCCGGACCGGGGAACGGCTGACGATAAACCATGCCGTCAGGCAAGCCCAGTGCCTTGCCGACAACTCTAACCTCATCTTTATAAAGGAATTTTAACGGTTCAACAAGTTCGAATTGAAGGTCCTCGGGAAGTCCGCCAACATTGTGGTGAGCCTTTACTCCGTCGCTCTCAATGATATCGGGATATATTGTTCCTTGGGCAAGGAATTCGATTCCCTCCTGCTTTCTTGCTTCCTCTTCAAAAACACGGATAAATTCTGCACCGATGATTTTGCGCTTTTTCTCAGGCTCTGCAACATCTGCAAGCTTGTCTAAAAAGCGGTCAACAGCATCAACATAAACAAGATTTGCATTCATTTGATTGCGGAAAACCTCAACAACCTGCTCAGGCTCTCCCTTGCGGAGTAAGCCGTGGTTTACATGAACGCATACAAGTTGCTTGCCGATTGCCTTAATAAGCAATGCCGCAACAACCGATGAATCAACACCGCCTGAAAGAGCAAGCAAAACCTTTTTCTCGCCAACCTGCTTTTGAATTTCTGCAACCTGCTCTGCAATAAAAGCATTGGCAAGCTCTGTTGTTGCTATTCTTTCCATTGAATCCGGACGCTTATTGTTATCCATAAATACTACCTCTTTCTAAAATAATATGTTTACTATAATATAATACCAATAAATCATCGAAAATGCAACGGTACAATTACAGTAAAGAAGCAGTTATGCAAATTTTTAAAGCCATTCAACTGTTCCCGGAGGCTTGGAGGTTATGTCATACACAACGCGGTTGACATGCTTAACCTCATTTGTAATGCGGTTAGACACCTTTGCCAGAATTTCATACGGGATTTTTGCCCAATCCGCCGTCATAAAATCATCGGTTGTAACCGCTCTAATTGCAATAAGGTGGTCGTAGGTTCGGTGGTCGCCCATAACGCCGACGGTTTTAACATCGGGAAGCACGCAGAAAAACTGCGCAAGATTTTTCTCATAGCCGTTCTTTGTCATTTCATCGCGCAAAACCCAGTCTGCCTCTTGAAGAATTTCAATCTTTTCCTTTGTCAGCTCGCCGATAACACGAACTCCGAGCCCCGGACCGGGGAACGGCTGACGCCAAACAAGCTCCTTTGGTATTCCGAGCTTCTCACCAACCCTTCGAACCTCGTCCTTAAACAAATCGCAAAGCGGTTCCAGCACACCTGCAAACTGAACATCCTCCGGAATTTTAACACGGTTGTGGTGCGTTTTGATAACATCTGCGTCGCCCTTGCCGCTCTCGATACAGTCGGGATAAATTGTTCCCTGAGCGAAAAAGCCCTTGTCCTTTTGCTTTCTGATTTCATTCCAAAAAACATTGAAAAATTCAGTGCCTATAATCTTTCTCTTCTGCTCGGGGTCGGTTACGCCCTTTAATTTATCAAGGAACTGATCTGCACAGTTTACTCTGACAAAATTCATATCAAAAAGGCTTGTAAATGTTTGTTCAACATAATCGCCCTCGTCCTTACGCATAAGGCCCTGGTCAACAAAAACGCAGGTTAGCTGCTTGCCGACTGCTCTTGAAAGCAGACCTGCCGCAACGGAGGAATCAACACCGCCCGAAAGGCCGAGAATAACATTTTTATCGCCTATCTGCTCTCTGAGCTTCTGCACTGTGTCTTCAATAAAGCTATCCATAACCCAATCGCCCGAGCAGCCGCAAACCTCATAAAGAAAATTATGAAGCATTTTAAAGCCGTATTCACTGTGCGTAACCTCGGGATGAAACTGAACTGCATAAATCCTTTTCTCTGCGTTTTCCATAGCAGCGCAGGGGCAGTTATCTGTTTTGCCGATAACCTTAAAGCCCTGAGGAGGCTCTGAAATATAGTCTGTGTGGCTCATCCAAACAGTTGATTTTTCGGGAACATCAACAAAAAGCAGAGACTTTTCTGCCGTAAATTCAATTTTTCCGTATTCGCTTACGGGAGCGGTTTCAACTCTTCCGCCTGCCATCCACGAAATAAGCTGACAGCCGTAGCATATTCCCAAAACGGGAACGCCTAAATCAAGAATATCCTTTGTGTAATGAGGCGAGCTCATATCGTAAACGGAATTAGGACCTCCCGTAAAGATTATACCCTTGTATCCGTTCTCTCGGATGGTTTCAATAGGAGTGGTGTAGGGCAGAATTTCAGCATAAACGCTGTCGTCTCGCACACGGCGTGCGATAAGCTGGTTATACTGACCGCCGAAATCAAGAACAAGAATTTTTTCCATATTTGTCCTCCCAAAAAAATTGGTTATTTATTAGTTATATGAAAGTATTATATATTATCGTCAACTGAATTTCAAGAGTAATAGCAGGTTGAAGGCAGAATTATTGTATGGTATAATTTGAGAAATTAAATTTATTAATTAAAAATAGGGAGGAAGAGTATGAAAAGAATAAAGAAATTAATTGCAATAACGGTTGTGCTTGCGCTTGCCGTGTTTACCTTCGGATGTGCAAAGCAGGAAAATACTGCCGAAAACGACTATACGGAGATTTATAACCAAACAAGCGTTACGCTTACCGCAGAGACGGACAGCTTCAAGGTTTTGAAAATTAACGACACACATTTTATCAACGGAACCTGCAAGAATGATAAGAAAACGCTTGAAGTGCTTAAAGGAGTTCTTGATAAAACAGAGTGTGATTTGATTATCTGCGACGGAGATATTATTGAGGGTAATAATAAAAAAATCACTTTTGATAAATATAAGGCCCTTAAAATTTTCTGTGAGCTTCTTGAAGTATATTCAACTCCCTGGACCTTTGCACCGGGAAATAACGACGGAGAAAAGGACGGCACAAACGAGGATGTTATCGCGTTTATGATGAATTATGAGCATTTTCTCTGTGGAAACAAAAAGGGGATAGACGGCTCAATGCAGTTCTTTATTGATATTGAAAAAAACGGAGAGCCTGTTCACTCAATAGCGATTATGGATTCCCATTCCCACGATGAAAACGGGGAGTATGATTATATCAAGGAAAATCAGATTGATTGGCTTCTTTCCGAAATTGAGCAGAGAAGGGTATACACAAGCGTATTTTTCCATATGCCAACACCTGCCTTTGAAGCCGCTTATAAAAACGGAGAGGCCTATGAGGGCTTCCCGTTCTCCGATAAATATTCGGTAAGCGATATTAAGAGAAATTCCCTGTTTGACGAGAAAACTGCGGATAATAAATATATTTCCCTTATTTCAACAGGTCATGTTCACAGCGATAATATCGCATATTATTATAATAACAGATATTATCAGCTTTCAAGCCTCGGCGGTTACGGTGCGGCAGGCTCGAAAAGCTGTCCTGTTTCATACACTCTCACAACAATTAATCTTAATGCAGAGTCTGTAAAGGAAATGTATGAATTTGAAAAGCTTTCATAAATGAATATATCCAAAATGCAAAACACGGCAGGGAATTATTCTGCCGTGTTTGTTATATACGCTTATTTATTTCTGTAAATAATTGCTTCTCTTTCGGGACCGTTGGAAACCATTGTTATCGGGAAGCCGATTTCGCTTTCGATAAATTCAACATAATCTCTTGTTTCCTGCGGTAAATCCTCGTAATTTCTTATGCCTCTTATATCGCAGTGCCAGCCCTTCATTGTTTTAAGAACTGGCTTGCATTTTTTAAGAGTTGGAGTGGTGGGGAAGCTCTTGATTATTTCGCCGTCAACCTCATAGCCAACGCAAACCTTGATTTCTTCAAGGTATGAAAGGCAGTCAAGTGCCGTCATAACAACCTGAGTTGCGCCCTGACATTCAACGCCGTAGCGTGTTGCAACGCAGTCAAACCAGCCGACTCTTCTCGGTCTGCCCGTTGTTGCGCCGAACTCGCCCTTGTCGCCTCCGTGGATACGAAGCTCCTGCGCTTCCTCCTCGTCAAGAATTTCGGAAACAAATTCGCCTGCGCCGACTGCGGAGGAATATGCCTTTGTTACAACAACAATATCCTTAATCTGATTTGCAGGAATACCTGCGCCAACACAGCCGTAGCCTGCAAGGGTTGAAGAGGAGGTAACCATAGGATAAATTCCGAAATCGGGGTCTTTAAGAGTTCCGAGCTGACCTTCAAGCAATATCTCCTTGCCCTCTTTGATAGCGTTTTGAATATAGGTGTGTGTGTCGCAAACATAGGGAGCAATCTTTTCCTTGTATTCCATACAGGTGTTGAAAAGCTCCTCCTCGTCAAGCAAGGGCTTGTTATATACATATTTTAATGTAAGATTTTTAAGAGTGCAGATATTTTTAAGCTTTGCTCTTAATGTTTCCTCGTCAAAAAGCTCGTTAACCTGAATACCGATTTTTGCATATTTATCGGAGAAGAAGGGGGCAATGCCGCTTTTTGTTGAGCCGAAGGCCGCTTTTCCGAGCCTTTCCTCCTCGTATTCGTCAAGCAGAATGTGATATGGCATAAGAATTTGGCAACGCTCCGAAACAAGCAGCTTTGGATTAAGCCCTGCTTTTTTAACATCTTCAAGCTCGTTTATGAACTTGTTAATATCAAGTGCAACGCCGTTTCCGATAATGCAGGTTGTGTTTTCACTGCAAACACCGCTCGGCATAAGATGAAGCGCAAATCTGCCGTGTTCATTAATAATAGTGTGGCCCGCATTGGCTCCGCCCTGAAAGCGAATAACTATATCTGCCTTTTGCGCAAACATATCCGTTATTTTGCCTTTGCCCTCGTCGCCCCAGTTGGCGCCTACTATTGCTCTAACCATAATCAACATATCTCCTATTTTTAAAATAAAAACAAACGGGAACGATAACTCGGAGAGCGTCGTTCCCTTTTTTGATTATATAATATTACTTAAAACAAGTCAACAGATAATTTAATTAATTAAGAGGACTTTCTTCTTTTTTCTCAGCCGAATTAACGGTAACCGTGTCCTTGTTGAGCTTGAGCATAGGCAACATAAGCCCCGGCATACCCGTAAGCGCCGTTGCATTGTTTACTGTCATTCTCAAAAACGGGAAAAGCTGGTCAAACGAGGTTGTGTGAATGTCTGCTCTTTCGTCCTCGTCGCCGTAGGTAAATTCAGCCGCCATCTCAATTTTAACCTCAAAGGGATTGAGCTCTGCGTCAGACATTCTGAATTCAAGAATACCGATGCATTTTTTAACATCATCCATATAATTAACATTATATTTAACCTGATTTTGCAGTTTAAGCTGCGTTCCCGGCTTAACCTTGTTTTCAATTTCCATTTTGTTAATTTTGTAGCCCTTGATTTCAACCATAATTTTTTACCCTTCCTTTTTATTATTTAAAAGAGCTGTAAACAGAGCCGCTTTCAAGCTGAGCATCCTTATAATATGCAAGCTCGGCAATGTTTACTATTTGATAGCCTTTGTTAACGAGCTCCGGCACAAACCATTCAACCGCCGTTGCGCTTGTTGAATAAATATCGTGCATAAGAATTATATCGCCGTCATCGGCGGCATACAAAACATAATTATAAAGCTTTTCGGCGTTTCGATAGCTCCAATCGTTTGTGTCAACGTTCCAAAGGCATATCGGCGCACCGCAGTTTTCCTTTATTAAGTCAGACATATAGCCGCCTGTCGGGCGGTAAGCGGAGGGGGCATAGCCCGTAACCTCCTTGATTTTTTCCGCACCCTTTGTTATATCGTCAACCGTAACATCAGCGCCGTAATGCTTGTGGTCGTATGTATGGTTTCCAAGCTGACATCCGATATCAACCATTCTTTTTGCGCATTTATCATTTCCGCCGAAGTCAAGACGGGAACTGACTATAAAGAAGGTTGCCGAGCAGTTATACTGCTCCAAAACATCAAGAATGGCATTTGTTGAAGGATAGTTCGGTCCGTCGTCAAACGAAAGCGCAACCATCGGCAGAGAGGGGTCAAGGTCTGTTCTGATATAAAACGGAGCCTCAACAACGCTTATTTCGCATTGCGCCGTTTTGCCGTTGTAGGTTGAAGCGGTAACGGTTGCCTTGCCCTCTGAAACAGGGATAAGCTTTGTTCCCTCAACCTTAACAATATCCTGATTATCCGAGATTATCTGCGTTGTTTTTGATGCGCTTCCCGAGCTAACAGACGGGCAAAGGTTAGCCGTTGTGCCCAAATAAACCGTTTTTGCGGAATAGGGATATGTTATCTCCTCGGGTGCGTCCTTAACGGTTATACTGCAAGATGCGGTAAGCCCGTTATATGTTTTAACGGAAAGCTTTGCCGTTCCGTTTGAAACACCTGTTATCTCTCCCAAGCTGTTAACCGTTAGGATATTCTCGTCAGAACTTGTAAATTCAAAGCCTGAATTACATCCGCTTGAACCTGCCTGAATATTAACGCGGTATTTTTCTCCGTTTCCTATATCTGTTTGAGCCTGTGAAAAGCAAACTGAATCAGGCGCGTTGTCAACAACAACGGCAACATCGTGCAAGCCGACCTTAACGAGTGCTTCTCCCTTTGAAACGGCAGTAAATTTTCCGTTATGGTCAACCTTAACAACCTTTTCGTTATAGCTTTTATATTTCAAAAGCGCATTGCTCTCAACGGGCAGATTATATTCCTGACCGACGCCTAAAATGATAACGCTGTTGTTTACATATATTGAATTTGCTTTAGTACTTTGATTAATAAGAACGGCCGCGGCGGCAATGGCAATCAAAGCGGCAACAAACGCCGCCGCCATTTTTCCGTTTACAGCTTTTCTTTTGCCTGCAAGCATTAATTCTGCCTCCTCACAATCTCATATTCTCCGCCGTCTGCACAGAAATATTTGCAGGCCTTGCCCGACGATTCAGCCAAAAATCTAACATATTCGTCTTCGTCAAGCGTTAAATTACAATATCCTCCGTCGGAATCCTCTTCGTCAAAAACGAACCAACGGCACTGCTCGCATAAGGCGTCCATTATCTTTTCATCTCCGCGTTCTATGATAATTATATTAGAACAATCATCAAACTATTTCATATAAATCTAACTGTTATGAATATTATACATTTACCGTTTTGTAATATCAATATCAATAACGCACATATTTGTAATTTTTTTGTAAATATTTTTGTTGATTTTTAAATTAAGCAAGCGAGAAAAATCCAAACAAGCCTAAAACGGTTTGCTTTCGGCATATTTTCGCTTTTCGTCATTGTAAGGCGCCAGCCTAACTGCTTCCTCAAAGCAAAAATCTGCTCAAAATCAATTCCGTTTTAGGTCGCAGATTTTTTGTGAAATGGATTTTTCGTTAGGCAAGGCACAAAACGCAGTTAATCCTTTCGGATTAACGAGTATTTTAACGCAGCATAGCGGGAAATCCATTCACAAAAAACTTATTCGGATTTCTCTCGCTTGCTTATGGTAAAAAAATACCGCTGAAAACTAATTCAGCGGTAAGCATTTATTTGATTATCAGTCCGGATAGCCGTTTGGATTTTGGCTTTGCCAACGCCAGCTGTCCTCACACATTTCTTCAATGTCTCTTTCAGCCTTCCAGCCAAGCTCCTTGAATGCTTTCGATGGGTCTGAATAGCAGGTTGCTATATCGCCGTCGCGGCGCGGTCCGATAACATACGGAATTTCAACGCCGGATGCCTTTTCAAAAGCCTTAACAACATCAAGAACGCTGTATCCCTTTCCTGTTCCGAGATTATAAATGAAAAGTCCCTCTTCCTTTTCAACCTTTTCAACGGCTTTAACATGACCGAGTGCAAGGTCAACAACATGGATATAGTCGCGAACACCTGTTCCGTCGTGTGTGTCGTAGTCATTTCCCCAAACATTAAGCTTTTCTCTTTTGCCGATTGCAACCTGGGTGATATACGGCATAAGGTTGTTCGGAATACCGTTCGGGTCTTCGCCCATTGTTCCGCTCTTGTGCGCTCCGATAGGATTGAAATAGCGAAGCAGGCAGATAGACCATTCATTGTCGGAAACATATAAATCCTGCAAAATGCACTCAATCATATATTTTGTGCGTCCGTAAGGATTTGTAACTCCGCCAACTGTCATATCCTCTGTAAGCGGGGAAACATTGTTCATACCGTAAACGGTTGCCGAGGAGGAGAAAACGATTTTTTTACAGCCGTTATTTCTCATAACATCAAGCAAAACAAGAGTTCCGTTAACATTATTATCAAAGTATTCAAGCGGCTTGTGAACGCTTTCGCCAACTGCTTTAAGACCTGCAAAGTGGATAACCGACTCAATCTTTTCCTTTTTGAAAATTGCGTCCATTCCCTCGCGGTCGCGAATATCACATTCATAGTATTTGAAATCTCTGTCAACAAGTGCACGGATTCTGCTTATGCTTGATTTTTTGCAGTTATAGAAATTGTCAACTATAACAACATCAACTCCCGCATTAATAAGCTCAACGCAGGTGTGGCTTCCTATATATCCTGCACCGCCTGTTACTAAAACTGCCATAAAAACCTTCCTTTACAGTTATTTTATTATAATGTTTTTTATATATTAATTAATATGCCTTGCCCCAGTAGAGCATACTTTTAGCGGGCTTGCCGCAGCAAACGCAGGTGTCGCTCAAATGCTCCTGTTCAAGCGGAATACATCTTGAGCCTACTCCGGTTAATTCCTTAACCTTATCCTCACATTCCTCACTGCCGCACCACATTGCCTTAACAAATCCGTCGCCGTTTTCTTCAAGCGCTTTGATTATTTCATCGGTGTTATTGCAGATATATGTTCTGCGCTCTCTGTTTTCAAGCGCGGATTCATAAAGTCCGTCGCGAACCTCTTTAAGCTTTTGCAAAACCGCCTCTTCAAGATTGTCAAGGCTAACGAAGGTTTTTTCTCTGTTGTGGCGCGTAACAATAACGCATTGATTGTTTTCAATATCCTTCGGTCCTATTTCAACGCGAACGGGAACGCCCTTCATCTCGTATTCTGCAAATTTCCAACCCGGTGTGTTTGAGGAAGCGTCAATTTTTGCTCTGCAAACCTTTTTGAGCCTGTCGCAAACCTCGTTTGCCTTTTCAAGCACACCCTCCTTGTGCTGTGCAACGGGGATAACTATTGCCTGAATAGGCGCAACGGCAGGCGGAAGAACAAGTCCGTTATTGTCGCCGTGAGTCATAATGATTGCGCCGATAAGCCTTGTTGTCATTCCCCAAGAGGTTTGATGGGGATATCTTAATTTGTTGTCCTTATCTGAAAACTGAATTTCAAATGCCTTTGCAAAGCCGTCTCCGAAATAGTGCGAGGTTCCGGCTTGAAGTGCCTTTCCGTCGTGCATAAGTGCCTCAATGCAGTAGGTGCGCTCTGCGCCTGCAAATTTATCGCTCTCGGTTTTCATACCTTGAACAACGGGAATTGCAAGATACTCCTGGCAGAATTTTGTGTAAACATTAAGCATTTTTTCCGTTTCCTCAATTGCTTCCTCGGCAGTTGCGTGAAGCGTATGGCCCTCCTGCCAAAGAAATTCTCTTGAACGCAAAAACGGTCTTGTTGTTTTTTCCCAGCGAACAACGGAAACCCATTGATTGTAAAGCTTCGGTAAATCACGGTAAGAATGAACAACATTTTTGAAATGCTCGCAGAAAAGCGTTTCGGAGGTTGGGCGAACGCAAAGGCGCTCTTCAAGCTCCTCGCTTCCGCCGATTGTTACCCATGCACATTCGGGAGCAAAGCCTTCAACATGGTCCTTTTCCTTTTGAAGCAGGCTTTCGGGAATAAACATAGGCATACAAACATTTTCGTGTCCCTCATCCTTAAACATACCGTCAAGAATTTTTTGGATATTTTCCCAAATAGCATAGCCGTAAGGGCGGATAACCATACAGCCCTTAACGCTTGTGTATTCAATCAGCTCGGCCTTTTTGCAAATATCGGTATACCATTTTGCAAAATCCTCATCCATAGAGGTTATGTCGTCAACCATTTTCTTCTGTTCTTTCGCCATTATGTTCTCCTTAAATATATTAATATGAAAAAATCCACATAAAATTATTTATGTAATTAATTGTTAAAAATCAGCAGATATTATTATAAACCATTAAAGATAATATGTAAATATGATTTTTCTATAAATTTTTCAAACAAAGGAATGGAATTTTTATATAAAAAACAATTTTTGAAAAATATTATTGCATTTAAAAATTAGGGTGCTATAATGGGGATTAAATTAAAGGTTAGAGGAGGCGGGTATATGAATTTAATGCCCGTAACAATGGGGCTAAAAGAAGAATTGTCCGACCAGCTCGATATAAAGAGCGTTTTCACAATTCCTCACACCAATATTTCCATTGATGAAACAACCGTTGTTTCGTGGATAATAATTGCGGTGCTCACGGTGCTTGCAATTATTCTGACAAGGAATTTAAAGGTCAGCGGGGAGTTGAGCAAGCGGCAGCAGATTCTTGAAGTCTGTATGGATAAGCTGTATTCCTTTTTCGGAGATATTCTCGGAGAGAAGGGAGAGCGGTATATCCCGTGGCTGTCGTGCGTTGCCATTTATATAGGCGCGGCTAATATGATAGGGCTTTTCGGCTTTAAGCCGCCAACAAAAAGCTTGCAGGTAACCGCCGCGTTGGCGTTGACGAGTATTGTGCTTGTTGAATTTGCAGGAATAAGGGCAAAGGGCATAAAGGGTCATCTGAAATCCTTTGCACAGCCCGTAGCGGTTGTTTTGCCGATAAATCTGCTTGAAATTATTATTAAGCCGCTTTCGCTTTGTATGCGACTTTTCGGTAATGTTTTAGGCGCATTTATCATTATGGAGCTTTTGAAAAGCATAGTCTTTTTTAAGGTTGGCGTTTCGCTTGCATTCAGCTTTTATTTTGATTTGTTTGACGGCTTTTTGCAGGCATATATATTCGTATTTTTAACTGCAATGTATATTCAGGAGGCTATCGAATAGAAGCCTCAAATTAAAATTCTAAAATATTATTTTATTAAAGGAGAATGAATTATGGGAGTAGCAATCGGAGCAGCAGTAGCTGTATTGGCAGGTTTAGGTGCAGGTATAGGTATCGGTATAGCAACAGGTAAGGCAACGGAGTCAATCGCCCGTCAGCCCGAAGCGGCAAACCAGATAAGAACATCACTTCTTCTCGGCTGTGCGCTTGCCGAAGCAACCGCCGTTTACGGACTTGTAGCAAGCATTCTTATTATTTTCTTTGTTAAATAAGAGACTCAAAAAATCTCATCGAAAGGAAACACGGTAAATGCTTAAACTTGATTGGAACATTCTTTTTACGCTTATAAATCTTGTTATATTTTATTTGCTTATGAAAAGATTTTTGTTCAAGCCCATTCTTAAAGTTATGAATGAGCGTAAAGAGATGATTAATAATCAGATGCAGCAGGCAGAGGATGCAAAAAACGAAGCGTTTGATTTAAAAACGCAGTATGAGGATAAGCTTCGTTCGGCTGATGAGGAATCGTCAAAAATAATTAACGAAGCAAAGCAAGCTGCAAAAACCGAATACGGCAGAATCCTTGATAAAGCAGGGGAGGATGCCGAAAAAATGAAGGAAAATGCAAGGCGGCAGATAAGCGAGGAAAGCGAAAGAGCCAAAAGAAGCGCAAGAGAGGATATTGCGTCTTTGGCAATGGAGGCTGCCGAAAAGGTTATCGGTGCAAGTATAACTCCTAAAACAGACAGTGATATTTTTGATGAATTTTTAAATGAAAGCAGTGATGAAAATGACTCATAGCATTGATGAAATAATCAAAACGCTGCTTTTATCGGAGGTCAGCGTTTCAGAGCTTGAAGCTGCTCAGGAATCGCTCAAAACGCCTGAGTTGCGCAAACTTCTTAATAATCCAACCGTAACCATAGGCGAAAAAAACAAGGTTGTTGACGAGCTTTTTCACACCTCTGTTTCAGAGCTTATTAAGCAGCTTTCGGTAACCTGCGATATAGATTTGCTTGATGATATTAAAAAAGCATATATTGCAGAGCTTGATAGGAAAAACAAGGTTGCCAGGGCAACTCTTTATTATGTAACCGAGCCTAACGCAGAGCAGCTTATAGGCATTAAAAAATTTGTTATGCGTGAGGCAAATGCCGGTCGTGCCGAAATAGATATGGTTTATGCGCCGACTATTATCGGCGGATTTATTATAGAAATAGGCAATAAGGTTTATGACCGAAGCCTAAAATCAAAATTAACAACAATTAAGGAAAAAATCGTTGAAGAGGCAAAGGTAACAAGCGGAGAGGACACCGCAAAAATAATCTCAATCCTCAAATCAACGGTTAATGATTTTGATTTTGAAGGCTCAGATGATGAAATCGGAACGGTTATCTCCGTAGGCGACGGTATTGCAACAATTCACGGGCTTGACCATGTTATGTACGGCGAAATAGTTGTTTTTGAAAACGGCGTTAAAGCAATGGTGCAGGATATAAAATTCAATTCCGTTGGCTGTATTCTTTTCGGACATGACAGCGAGGTGCACGCAGGCTCAAAAGTTCGCAGAACGCGCAAAAAAGCAGGCGTTCCCGTTGGCAGTGCGTTTATCGGAAGAATTGTTAACGCACTCGGCGAGCCGATAGACGGGCTCGGCGAAATTGAGGCAGAGGCTTACCGCCTTGTTGAACAGCCTGCACCGTCTATTGTTGACAGAAAATCCGTTTGCGAGCCGCTCGAAACGGGTATTCTTGCAATAGATTCAATGTTTCCTATCGGCAGAGGTCAGCGTGAACTTATTATCGGCGACCGCCAAACAGGTAAAACCTCTATCGCGATAGACACAATTTTAAATCAAAAGGGCAAAAACTGTATTTGCATATATAATGCGATAGGTCAAAAGGCTTCAACGGTTGCCAAGCTTGTGGGAACGCTGAAAAAATACGGCGCAATGGATTACACTGTTGTTGTTTGCTCAACGGCGTCAGATCCCGCTTCGCTTCAATATATTTCTCCGTATTCCGCAACGGCAATTGCAGAGCACTTTATGTATCAGGGCAAGGATTGCCTTATTGTTTATGATGATTTAAGCAAGCACGCAGTTGCTTACAGAGCACTTTCGCTTTTGCTTGAACGCTCTCCCGGACGAGAGGCTTATCCCGGAGATGTTTTCTATCTTCATTCAAGGCTGCTTGAAAGGTCAAGCAGATTAAGCGATGAGCTCGGCGGAGGCTCAATAACCGCGCTTCCTATTATCGAAACGCAGGCAGGCGATGTTTCCGCGTATATTCCTACTAATGTTATATCAATAACAGACGGCCAGATTTTCCTTGAAAGTGATTTGTTTTTCAGCGGTCAGCGCCCTGCCGTTAATGTCGGACTTTCCGTTTCGCGTGTAGGCGGTGCGGCTCAAACAAAGGCAATGAAAAAGGCGGCGGGCTCCCTGCGTGTTGATTTGGCGCAGTATCGTGAAATGGAGGTTTTCACTCAATTTTCGTCAGATCTTGATGAAGAAACAAAGGCCGGCCTTAATTACGGTAAAGGTCTTATGGAGCTTCTTAAACAGCCGTTAAGCCGTCCTATGTCCTCGGCGCAGCAGGTTATAACCCTTGTTTGTGCAATAGGTAAAAAATTCGCCGCACTTGCACCGAGCGAAATAAAGTCTTATCAGGCAAGGCTCCTTGATTATTTTGAGGATGTTCATTTTGATGTAATCAACGAAATTGAGCAAACCCGTGATTTATCGCCTCAGCTTAAAGAAAAAATACTTAAAGCGGCAGACGAATTCGGAAAGGCGAATAATGGCTAACGCAAGAGAAATTCAGGGAAGAATTAAATCTATAAAAGACACTATGAAAATTACAAACGCAATGTATATGGTGTCTTCCTCAAAGCTTCAAAAGGCAAGGCGCGATGTTAAAAACACAGAGCCGTTCTTTTATATGATTCAGGACGGTCTTGCAAAAATACTTAATATTGCCCCCGAAGCAGGCAACACCTTTTTCAACGAACGCCCCGAAAGAACGGGAAACAACAGAAGAAAGGGCTTTCTTGTTATAACTGCCGATAAGGGACTTGCAGGCGCATATAACCATAATGTTATTAAAATGGCAGAGGAAAGCGCCGCAATGGAGGAGCATAATATGCTTTTCATTGTCGGTCAGGTGGGGCGCCACTATTTTGAGCGCAGAAAAATTCCGATTGATATTAATTTCAGATATACCGCTCAAAACCCAACTATGAACCGCGCAAGGCATATTGCAAAAACGCTTGTTGAGCTATTTGAAAGCGAAAAGCTTGATGAGGTTTATGTTGTTTACACGCGTATGGTTAATTCAATAACCGTTGAGCCTGTTATGACGAAGCTTCTTCCGCTGAAAAGAGAACATATAGAGATAAGAGATAAAAATAATTATTATGAGCATGCTGATTTTATGCCCGATGCGCAAACCGTTTTCAATAATATAGTTCCCGATTATGTTGCGGGCTTTATTTACGGTGCGCTTATTGAGTCGTATTGCAGTGAGCACAATGCGCGAATGATGGCAATGCAAACCGCAAGCGATGCGGCAACCGATATGCTAAGGCAGCTCGGTATTCAGTATAACCGCGCAAGGCAGGCGGCAATAACGCAGGAGATAACAGAGGTTATCGCAGGCGCAAAGGCACAGAAAAAGAAAAATCGGGAAGGAGGACTTCAAATATGAATAAAGGAAAAATCGTTCAGGTTATGGGTCCCGTTGTTGATGTTTATTTTGAAGGCGAGCTCCCGTCGCTTAAAGAAGCGTTAACCGTTGAGGTTGACGGCAAACGGCTTGTTATGGAGGTTTCCCAGCATATCGGCGCAGGCACTGTTAGGTGCATAATGCTTGCCGCTTCGGAGGGGCTTCATAAGGATATGGAGGTAACTGCGCAGGGTAGTGCAATTTCCGTTCCCGTCGGCAGAAAATGCCTCGGCAGGCTTTTTAATGTAACGGGCGAAACGATAGACGGGCTTCAAAGCCTTGAAAATGAACAGCATTGGGAAATCCACAGAAGACCTCCGTCATTTGATGAGCAGTCTGCCGAAACGCAGATACTTGAAACGGGCATTAAGGTTATAGATTTGCTTACTCCTTATGCAAAGGGCGGTAAAATCGGACTTTTCGGCGGTGCCGGAGTGGGCAAAACCGTTCTTATTCAAGAGCTTATAACAAATATTGCAAATGAGCACGGCGGCTATTCTATTTTTACGGGCGTCGGTGAGCGTTCAAGAGAGGGAAACGACCTTTGGAATGAAATGAAGGAATCAGGCGTTATCAATAAAACCGCCCTTGTTTTCGGCCAAATGAACGAGCCTCCCGGAGCGCGTATGCGTGTTGCCGAAACGGGGCTCACAATGGCGGAATATTTCCGTGATGTTGAGCATCAGGATGTGCTCCTTTTCATCGATAACATATTCAGATTTGTTCAGGCAGGCTCAGAGGTTTCCGCGCTTCTCGGCAGAATGCCCTCCGCGGTTGGTTATCAGCCAACTCTTGCAACAGATGTCGGCGAGCTTGAAGAAAGAATTACTTCAACAAGAAACGGCTCAATAACCTCTGTTCAGGCGGTTTATGTTCCTGCCGATGATTTAACCGACCCTGCCCCTGCAACAACCTTTGCTCATCTTGACGCAACAACCGTTCTTTCAAGAAAAATTGTTGAAAAGGGAATTTATCCCGCTGTTGATCCTCTTGAATCAAACAGCCGTATTCTTGAAGCGGATATTGTGGGCGAGGAGCATTATGAGGTTGCGCGCAGAGTTCAGGAATATCTGCAAAAATATAAGGAATTGCAGGATATTATTGCAATTCTCGGTATGGAGGAGCTTTCCGAGGAGGATAAGCAAACCGTTTACCGCGCAAGAAAGATTGAAAAATTCCTTTCCCAGCCCTTCCATGTTGCAGAAATGTTCACGGGCTTAAAGGGTGTTTATGTTCCCGTTGCCGAAACGGTAAGAGGCTTTAAGGCAATTATAGACGGCGAGGTTGACGATATTCCCGAGCAGGCATTCTTTAATGTAGGCACGCTTGATGATGTTTATAAAAAAGCAGAGGAAATGAAATAATGGAAGCCTTTAAGATTAAAATTATTGCTTCAAACAAGGTGTTTTATGACGGTATGGCGCAAAGCCTGACTATTCCGTATTTAGACGGCGGAACCGTAACCTTTCTTGCACACCACGAAAACACTGTTGTTCCGATAGATGTCGGCGAAATGAGACTTAAAACGGAAAGCGGAGAAATTATTGAAGCCTTCGTAAGCGACGGTTTTCTTGAATTTTTATCAAATGAAGCAACAATGATTTGCGTTTCGGTTGAAAATCCCGAGGAGATAGACACAAGGCGAGCCGAGGAAGCAAAGTATCGTGCCGAGGAGGAGCTTCGCCAAAAGATGAGCCAGATTGACTATTACACAACAAAGGCAAATCTTTCGCGCGCAATGGAGCGAATTAAGGTTAAAAACAGACATCAAATTTAGAGTTTTTAAAGAGGAAATCTTCATAAAAGCGGATTTCCTCTTTTTTCGGAGAATATTTATGAGCAGTATAAAATTAATTGCCTGTGATCTTGACGGAACACTTATGGCACCCGACCATTTAACAGTAACCGAAAGAACGAAAAACGCACTTTTGCAGGCACATAATAACGGAGTGAAAATCGCGGTTGCAACGGGAAGAACGCTTTCCGTTATCTATGATGTTATCAATCAAATTCCGTTTGCGGATTATGTTGTTTATTCAAACGGCGCGGCGGTCTGCGATTTAAAAACGGCAAAAACCGTTTTCAGCAGCTATATGAGCAAAAAAGCCGTTTGCGAGGTTGTTGATTTTCTTGAAAAATATCCCGTTTATTATGAGGTTTATTCGGGTGGCTGTCAGTATGCGCAGGCGGATAAGGCAGGCTATTTTGAGAATAACGGGCTTCCCGAGGAATTTCTTGAAAAGTATATGGAGTCGGTTAAATTCTGCGATAATCTTTGTGAATTTGCAAAAAGCAATCCTGTTGAAAAGATAAATCTTTATTATTTTAACGGCAAATATCTTGATGAAATAAGAGATTATCTTTTTTCACTTTCGGATATAGACCGCACCTCTCCAGTCGGCGGAGATATTGAAATGACCGCAAAGGGCGTTGATAAGGCGTATGCGCTCGAAGACCTTTGCAACGGTCTCGGAATTTCAGCAGATGAGGTTATGGCTTTCGGAGATGCGGATAACGATATAAAAATGCTCTCCTTTGCAGGCTTGGGCGTTGCTATGGGCAATGCAGATGAAAAATGCAAAAAAAGTGCTGATTATGTAACGCTTTCAAATGCTGAGGACGGCGTTGCCGCGGCGGTTGAAAAATTCGTTCTCGGCAAAAAGCCAAGGCTTCTTGTTTCTGCCTGTCTGCTCGGAAGAAACTGTAAATATAACGGCTCAAATAATGAAAATAAGGCAGTTATTGCTCTTTCGGAGCATTTTGAAATTGTGCCCGTTTGCCCCGAATGTTTTGCAGGGCTTAAAATTCCGCGTGAGCCAAACGAGATATTAAACGGCAGAGTTGTTTCAAAAAGCGGAAAGGATTTTACCGCCGAGTATAATGACGGTGCCGAAAAAACGCTTTATTGCGCAGAGGAGGCAGATGCCCGCCTTGCAGTTATGAAGGAAAGAAGTCCCTCCTGCGGAAAAGGACTTATCTATGACGGAACCTTTTCCGGCAAAACGGTTAAGGGCAACGGAATTGCGGCGCAAAGGCTGGTTGACAGCGGCATACTCGTTTTCGGCGAAAGCGAAATTGATAAACTGCTTGACGAAATCGAGCTGTAAAGATATAATGAAACTGTAATAAAGATTGCCCGTTTTCTTTCGGGCGGAAAGGCAGTAATAATATGGATATTAAAAAAATCATTGCCGTTGTTTTATCTGTTTGCGTTGTAGCAGGTCTTGCGGTAACTCTTTCCTCGTGCTCCTCAAAGGAGGAAACAACAACGGTTATAACAACCGATAATGCAGTTGTTAAAAAGGCAGATTGCTTAGAGGTTATAAAAAGCTACACAACCGAGGAGCTCGGCCTTGAAGGCACTTGGGATGATTATAATTTCGTAGGTCATGTTCCGGACGGCGTTGAGGTTAAGGACGGTACTCACGACGGCTATTATGTTGAGGTTAAGGTTGGAAATAAAACCCAAAATGAAGACGGAACAAATAACATTGATATTTACGGCGATTATTTCATAAGCTTTGACGGAAAAACAATTCTGTCTTATGACTCGTCAACAGGTGTTTATACTCCTCTTGCGAATGTTCACACTGTTTATGATGCACAGGCGCAAACAACTGAACAAGCGCAGTAATGCAGTAATAGTATTGAAGCACTCTTCTTATTAATTTAAGAAGGGTGTTTTTTTGTTAACTAAATATTAATTATACAAACCGCGGCTTTTGTTTGTTGAAAATCCCGTCGGAATGTGGTATGATAATTTAGTAAAGGAGTGCAGAATTTTATGAAAAAGGTTTCTTTTAGGTCAGGAGTGCATCCTTTTGAAGGAAAAAGCTTCTCCAAAAATAAAGAGATAGTAAAAATTCCCGCTGCCGAAATAATGGTTTTTCCGATGAGCCAGCATATCGGCGCACCTGCCAAGCCGCTCGTTAAGGCGGGCGACAGAGTTTTAAAGGGTATGAAAATAGCAGAGGCTTCCTCTTTTATTTCAAGCCCCGTTTATTCTTCTGTTTCGGGCAAGGTAAAGGCAATTGAACAGCGTCCTGCCGTTAACGGCTCCGTTTGCGATTGTATCGTTGTTGAAAACGATTTTCTTGATGAATGTGAACAGGGCTTTGCAGAGGTCAGAAATCCTAATGATATTCCAAATGCAGAGCTTGCAAAAATCATTTCCGAAAGCGGTATAGTAGGTATGGGCGGCGCAGGCTTCCCAACGGGTGTTAAGCTTTCTCCCAAAAATGCAGATGATATTGATTATCTTATAATCAACGGCGCCGAATGTGAGCCGTATCTAACCTCCGATTATCGCTTAATGCTTGAAAGAACGGGAAATATCCTTATGGGCGTTTCGGTTGCGCTTCGCCTTTTCAAAAAGGCAAGGGCGGTTGTTGCCATTGAGGATAATAAGCCCGAGGCAATCAAGGCGTTTGAGGCGCAGTGCGCAGGGCTTGATAATATCAGCGTTATGAAGCTCAAAACAAGATATCCGCAGGGCGGCGAAAGAAGGCTTATCGCTTCCGTTACGGGCAGAAAAATCAATTCGCATCTTCTTCCTGCCGATGCAGGAGTTGTTGTTTTAAATATTGCAACGGCTTATGCGATTTATGAGGCGGTTTGCTGTAATATTCCGCTCATTCATCGCGTTGTAACAATAACGGGCGACGGTGTTAATGCTCCGTGCAATGCCGATGTTCTTATCGGAACTCCCGTTTCGTTTCTTATGGAAAAATGCGGCGGCTTAAAGGAAAACGCCGTAAAGCTTATTTCGGGCGGACCTATGATGGGCATGGCTTTGCCGAGCCTTGATTATCCCGTAACAAAAACCTTCTCATCTGTTCTTGCGTTAACAAGCGATGATGTTGAAAAAATGAAAACAACGGCTTGTATCCGTTGCGGCAGGTGCGTTAATGCCTGCCCCGAAAATCTTGTTCCTCAGCTGATGGCGCATGCCGCAAATGCCGAGGATTATGAACGATTTGAAACGCTAAGCGGTATGGAATGTATTGAATGCGGATGCTGCACCTATGTTTGCCCCGCAAAAAGACCGTTAACTCAAACCTTTAAGCTTGCAAAGGCAAAGGTCAGAGCAACAAAGGTTGCTAAGTAAAGGAGGCTGAATAAATAATGTATAATGTTTCTGTTTCCCCGCATGTAAGGGATAAAAGTTCAACCTCAAAAATAATGCTTGATGTGTGCATTGCACTTGTGCCCACTCTTGCTTTCGGCGTTATTCATTTCGGATTAAATGCGCTTATTGTTATTATTTCATCTGTTTTAAGCTGCGTTATCTCCGAAGCCGTGTTTGAGCTTATCGTTAAAAAGCCGCTCACAATCGGCGATTTGAGCGCAGTTGTAACAGGTCTTATTCTTGCCTTGAATATGCCGCCCGATGTTGCGTGGTGGGTTCCCGCAGTCGGCGGTGTGTTTGCAATAGTTGTAATTAAAATGCTTTTCGGCGGTATCGGTCAGAATATTATGAACCCGGCGCTCGGAGCAAGGTGCTTTTTGCTGATTTCCTTTGCTTCAAGAATGACCGATTTTTCTGTTGACGGTGTTTCGGGTGCAACTCCTCTTGCTCAGCTTAAAGCAGGGGAAAGCATAGATTTGCTTGATGCCTTTATCGGCTTCCAAAACGGTTGCATAGGCGAGGTTTCTGCGCTTGCAATTCTTATAGGCTTTATGTATCTTTTAGTAAGAAGGGTTATTTCAATCAGAATTCCGGGAATATACATACTTTCTGCAATAGCTTTCATATTCCTGTTTAATCTTCCGAGCGGTGTTCCGAGTGCAAACTATATGCTCGGTCAGCTTCTCACGGGCGGTCTGCTTGCCGGCGCGGTGTTTATGGCAACCGATTACACAACAAGCCCTATAACAAAGGGCGGTCAGATTATTTATGCGCTTTTGCTTGGCTTCTTAACCGCCGTTTTCCGCGTTCTCGGTTCAAGCGCAGAGGGCGTTTCTTATGCAATTATCATAAGCAACCTCGTTGTTCCGCTTATTGAAAAAATATCTGTTCCGAAGGCATTCGGTATGACTAAAAAGGAAGAGGTGTAAGGCTATGGGAAAATCCAAAATATTTAAAAATTGCCTTGCGCTTCTGCTTATAACCCTCGTTGCAGGCGCGGCGCTTGCGTGTGTTAACGAGATAACAAAGGAGCCTATCGCGCAGGCAGAGGAAAAAGCAAAGCTTGACGCATATAATACGGTTTTCACAGACGCACAGTTTGTCAGCCTTGATAATGAAGAGGAGCTTCTTGCAATTGCAAACGGCACCGAATCTGCTTGCACTGTTGATGAGGTGCTTGCCGCAGAGGATGAAAACGGCAATGTTTTAGGCTATGTTATGTCGGTAACCTCTCCTCTCGGCTACGGCGGAGATATTAAAATGGCAGTCGGCATATCCTCCGAAAGCAACACAATAACGGGCTTTTCCGTTCTTTCAAACAGTGAAACGGCAGGCCTTGGCGCAAAATGCACCGATGAGGAGTTTTCCTCGCAGTTTGCAGGAAAAACGGCAGACGGCATTGAATATGTTAAAGGCGGCGGTGCTCAGGGCGATAATCAAATAGACGCCATCAGCGGCGCAACAATAACAACAAACGCAGTAACCCAAGGCGTAAACAGCGCACTTGATTTTTACAATAACTGTTTAAAGGAGGGGTAAGCATTGAAAACAATTCTTGAAAGACTTAAAAACGGAATTATAACAGAAAACCCCACCTTTGTTCTTATGCTGGGTATGTGCCCAACTCTTGCGGTAACAACCTCGGCAATAAACGGTATCGGTATGGGTCTTGCAACAACGGTTGTTCTTGTTATGAGCAATATGCTTATATCAATACTCCGAAAGGTTATTCCAAATGGCGTAAGAATGCCTGCTTATATAGTTATCGTTGCTTCGTTCGTAACGATAGTTCAAATGCTTCTTCACGCTTATGTAACCTCGCTTTACGACTCGCTCGGAATTTATATTCCGCTTATAGTTGTAAACTGTATAATCCTCGGCAGAGCGGAAAGCTATGCCTCAAAAAATAAGGTTCTTCCGTCTGTATTTGACGGTATCGGAATGGGTCTCGGCTTCACAATCGGCTTAACCTCAATCGGAATTGTGCGCGAGCTTATCGGCGCGGGAACAATTTTCGGCTTGCAGGTGCTTCCGAAAAGCTATGAGGGCGTTTCAATTTTCATTCTTGCTCCCGGTGCGTTTCTTGTTCTTGCGTTTCTTTGCGCTCTTCAAAACAAGCTCGGAGTTAAGGGTGCAAACCGCCATGTTAAAGAGCACGAGGCTTGCGGCGGAGATTGCCTTAACTGTTCTCTTTCCTGCAACGGAAAGCAGGTTGAAAAGGAGGGCGTTAAATAATGGCTAAAACTTTATTTCTTGTTCTTCTCACAACGGCATTGATAAATAATGTTGTTTTAAGCCAGTTCCTCGGTATCTGTCCCTTCCTCGGCGTTTCAAAAAATGTTAAAACCGCCGCAGGTATGGGCGGTGCGGTTATATTCGTTATAACAATTGCAAGCGCCGTAACAAATTTGCTTTTCACAGGTGTTATCCAAAAATTAGGCATTGAATATTTAAACACAATTATATTCATTCTTGTTATAGCGGCTCTCGTTCAATTTATTGAGCTTTTCCTTAAAAGGTTTGTTCCAAAGCTTCATCAGGCGCTCGGTGTTTATCTTCCGCTTATAACAACAAACTGTGCCGTTCTCGGCGTTGCACTCACTAATGTTCAGGAGGGCAATAATTTCATAACCGCCGTTGTAACGGGCTTCGGCACTGCCTGCGGCTTTGCAGTTGCAATAATAATCCTTGCAGGCATCCGTGAAAAAACAGAGCATAATGATATTCCAAAGGCATTTCGCGGCACTCCGGCGGTTCTTTTAACCGCTTGCCTTATGGCAATAGCCTTTTACGGCTTTAATGTTTTGGCGTAGGAGGTTTGATTTATGAGCTTACAGAATATTTTAATTGCAACCGCCGTTGTTGCGGCAGTAGGGCTTGTTATTGCAATCGTTTTAAGCATTGCCGAAAAGGCGTTTCATGTTGATATAGACGAAAAGGAGCTTGCAGTCAGGGATTGCCTTGCAGGCAATAACTGCGGAGCGTGCGGCTATGCGGGCTGTGATGCGCTCGCAAAGGCAATTGCAACCGGTGAAGCACCCGTAACCGCCTGCCCCTCGGCAGGAAAATCGGGAGCAGATAAAATTGCTTCCATTATGGGTGTTGAAGCAGGCGAATTTGTTCGTAAAACGGCGTTTGTTCGTTGCTCGGGCACCTGCGATGTGCGCCACCAAACATATCATTATTTCGGCACAAAAACCTGCGCCTCCGTTAAAGCCGCGCTCGGCAGAGGAGATATGACCTGCCGCTACGGTTGCCTCGGCTTCGGAAGCTGTGCAAATGCGTGCGATAATCAGGCAATCCGAATTATAAACGGAAAAGCGGTTGTTGAATCCGATTTGTGCATTGCCTGCGGAAAATGCGTTAAGGCGTGTCCGCAGGACCTTATAGAGATTGTTCCCTATGAGGCGAAATACAGGGTTCAGTGTCATAATCAGCAAAAGGGCAAGGCGGTTAAGGTTTGTTGCGAAGCGGGTTGTATCGGTTGCGGACTTTGCGAGCGAAACTGTCCGAACGATGCTATTAAGGTAACCGATAATATTGCTAAAATTGATTACGATAAATGCGTTGAATGCGGTATATGCGCTCAAAAATGTCCTTCAAAGGTTATAAGAATTTACGATTAATAATTTAGTTGAAAAGGGGAGAGAATTATGAAAAAATTTATTTCAACAGTTCTCTCCCTTTTAATTTTGCTTTCCCTTTGCTCCTGCTCGGCTGATAATTCCGTGCAGAAAAAGGAAATGTTTAAAAAGGATTTTATAGATTTGTTTGACACGGCTTCATCAATAACTGCGGCTGATGAATCTCAGCAGTCCTTTAATGAGCATTTTGAAGCCGTTTATGATGAGCTTGAAGAGTATTCACGGCTTTTTGATATTTATAATTCATACGGCGATTTGGTTAATTTAAAATATATCAATGAAAATGCGGGAGCCTCTCCCGTTAAGGCAGATGAAAAAATTCTTGATTTGCTTGAATATGCGGTTAAGGCTTATGATATAACGCAGGGCAGGGTTAATATAATGCTCGGCGCAGTCCTTTCCGTTTGGCACGCAGAGCGCGAAAACGGAATTGCTTCTCCCGAAAGCGCAAGGCTTCCCGACAAGTCTGTCTTGCAGGAAAAGGCAAAAAGTGCAGATATAAGCAATCTTGTTATAGACAGGGAAAACGGCACGGTTTTCTTTAAAAATCCCGATATGCGCCTTGATGTCGGCGCAATTGCCAAGGGCTATGTTTGTGAAAAAATAAGCGAATTTATTGTTGAAAATAATATTTGGAGCAGTGCGCTCATAAATCTCGGCGGCAATATAAAAACCGTCGGCTATAAATATGATGACGAAAAAACGGAATTTTCCGTAGGAATAGAAAGTCCGTCGGGCAGTGATTATGTTTGCATTATCAATGCCTCGTGCGGAAAAACTGCCGCAACGGCGGGCGATTATCAGCGTTATTATACTGTTGACGGCAAAAAATACTGCCATATAATAGACCCCGAAACGCTTATGCCTGCCGAATATGTCAGCGCAGTTTCTGTTGTTTGCAATGATTCCGCACTTGCCGATTCGCTTTCAACCGCTCTTTTTAATATGAGCGTTGAAAACGGAAAAGCACTTGTTGAGTCGCTCGGCGGCGTTGAAGCGGTTTGGACTGATAAAAACGGCAAGGTTTATTATTCTTCGGGCTTTGAGGATTTGATTAGGTAATGAAAAAGGCGTTTAAGAAATGGGATTTTGTTGTTCTTGCGGCGGTGCTTCTTTGCTCCGTCATTGCCTTTTTATGCCTTAATGTATTCAATAATGAAGCAGGAAGCTATGTAACGGTTGAGGCAAACGGAGAAACGCAGGCAACTCTTCCTCTTGATGAGGACACCGTTTACGATATAATAATAGACGGCAGAGTGGCAAACACCGTTGAAATATCCTCCTCGCAGGTTACGGTTTCCTATGCTGATTGCCCCGATAAAATATGCCGAAATCAAAGGGCAATTTCAAAGGCAGGCGAAAGCATAGTCTGCCTGCCGAATAAGGTTATTATAAGCGTTAAGGGTAACTCGAATGAGCAGATAGACGG
>JALEZT010000052.1 GCA_022772725.1 Eubacterium sp. | reverse complement strand
AAAGGTTTATGGATAAGGACTTTTTGCTTGATACAGAAACGGCAAAAAAGCTTTTTCACGAATACTGTGAAAATATGCCGATTTGCGATTATCATTGCCATTTAAGTCCAAAGGAAATATATGAAAATAAAGCCCCCTCGGATATTTCGGAGCTTTGGCTTTCGGGCGATCATTATAAGTGGCGAGCAATGCGCTCCTGCGGTGTTTCGGAGGAATATTGCACGGGAGATAAAAGCCCAAAGGAAAAGTTTGAAAAATTTGCCTATGCGCTTCAATATGCAATCGGAAATCCGCTTTATCATTGGGCGCATATAGAGCTTCAACGCTATTTCGGGATAGACACTCCTCTGTGTGCCAAAACGGCAGACGATATTTACGAGCGTGCTAATAATGCAATAGCAAGCGGCGATTTCAGACCGCAAAGCCTCATAACAAAATCAAATGTTAAGGTTGTTTGCACAACCGATGACCCCGCAGACGATTTGAAATATCATAAGCTTCTTAAAGAAAATAAGGAGTTTGACTGCAAGGTGCTTCCGAGCTTTCGACCCGATAAGGCGCTCAACATTAACGCACAGGGCTTTACCGAATATATTTCACTGCTTTCGCAGGCTTCGGGTGTTGAAATAAAGAGCTATCGGGATGCGGTTAAGGTGCTTCTTTGCAGAGCCGATTATTTTGACGAAGCAGGCTGCCGCGTTTCCGACCAGGCGTTTGATTATGTTCCGTTTGAAAAGGCTTCTCCAGAGGAGCTTGAAAGCATTTTCAGCCGCGCGTTAAACGGCGAAAATGTCAGCAGGCAGGACGAGGATAAATATAAAACCGCCGTTATGCTTGAGCTCGGCAAAAAATATTGTGAGCTCGGCTGGGCAATGGAAATTCATATCGGCGCAATGAGGAATAATAATTCGCTTATGTTTGCCGAAAAGGGTGCCGATATAGGCTTTGATTCCGTTGGCGACGAAAATATCGCAAAGGGGCTCAGCCGTTTCCTTGATGCTCTTAATTCGCAGAAAAAGCTTCCCAAAACAGTTTTGTTCAATCTTAATAATAAAGATAATATCGTTCTTGCAACAATGCTCGGAAATTTCCAAAGCGACGAGGCTGAGTCAAAAATTCAGTTCGGCCCTGCTTGGTGGTTTCTTGACACAATGGACGGTATGACCGAGCAGATGAAGGCTCTCGGAAATCTCGGCATACTCGGTAAATTTATCGGTATGGAAACGGATTCACGCTCCTTTACCTCTTCCGGCAGGCACGAATATTTCCGCAGAATAATGTGCTCGCTTATCGGCAGATGGGTTGAACAGGGCTGGTATGCAAACGACGAGGAAATGCTTAAAGAAATAGTTCAGGGCATTTCGTATAATAACGCAATGAAGTATTTTAATTTTTAAAGGAGAGAACTTTTATGAACCTCAATTTGAGACCAAAGGAAGAATGTATGTTTGATGAAATTTCGCTTGGCGAAATTATGCTTCGTCTTGATCCCGGCGAGGGCAGAATTAAAACTGCCCGCTCTTTCAGAGCTTGGGAAGGCGGCGGAGAATATAATGTTGCAAGAGGCTTGCGCCGTTGCTTTGGAATGAAAACGGCAGTTGCAACCGCCTTTGCAGAAAACGAGGTTGGTTATCTGCTTGAAGATTTGGTGCTTCAAGGCGGAGTAGATACCTCTCTTATCAAATGGGTAAAATATGACGGCATAGGCAGAACAACAAGAAACGGCCTTAATTTCACTGAAAGAGGCTTCGGTATCCGCGGTGCAGTCGGTACTTCTGACAGAGGCAACACCGCTATCAGTCAGGTTAAGCCCGGAGATTTTGATTGGGATTATATTTTCGGCACTCTCGGCGTTCGCTGGCTTCACACAGGCGGTATCTTTGCTGCTCTCTCCGAAAACACGGCTCAGGTTGCCATTGAAGCGGTTAAAGCCGCTAAAAAGTACGGCACAATTGTTTCCTACGATTTGAATTACCGCCCGTCTCTTTGGAATGATATCGGCGGTCAGGCAAAGGCGCAGGAGGTTAATAAGGAAATTGCAAAATATATTGATGTTATGATAGGCAATGAGGAGGATTTCACAGCCTGCCTCGGTTTTGAGATTGAGGGTAACGACGCTCAGCTCAAAGAGCTTAATCTTGACGGCTATGTTAAAATGCTCGGCGAGGTTTGCAGGGCTTATCCTAATTTCAAGGTTATTGCAACAACTCTTCGCACGGTTAAAACCGCAACAGTAAACGACTGGAAGGCAATCTGCTATGCAGACGGCAAGGTTTATAATTCAATTGAATTTCCCGGTCTTGAAATTATGGACCGCGTTGGCGGCGGCGACAGCTTCGCTTCCGGCTTAATTTACGGTCTTATGACCTATGAGGACGCGCAAAAGGCGGTTAACTACGGTGTTGTTCACGGCGCTCTTGCAATGACAACCCCCGGCGACACCTCAATGGCTTCTCTTAAAGAGGTTGAAAGCAAGGTAAACGGCGGCTCTGCAAGAGTTCAAAGATAAAAATAATAACAGGAGGATAATCCAATGGCAAATAAAATCGAAACGCTTGCTAAAATCCAAGAGGTTGGAATTGTTGCTGTTGTTCGTGCAACATCAATTGAGCAGGCAGAAAAAATAACAGACGCTTGCATTGCAGGCGGTGTTGCGGCAATCGAATTAACCTTTACGGTTCCGCACGCAGATAAGCTTATTGAAGCAATGAAGGAAAAGTATAACAGCGGCGAAATCATTATCGGCGCAGGAACGGTTATGGACGCCGCAACGGCAAGAATTGCAATTCTTGCAGGCGCGGAATATATCGTTTCTCCTTATTTTGATCCCGAAACAGTTAAGTGCTGCAACAGATACGGCATTCCATCTATGCCGGGAATTTATACTCCAACAGAGGCGGTTGCCGCAATGGAATGCGGTGCAGATGTGCTTAAAGTGTTCCCCGGCGATATTGCAGGCCCTGCCTTTATTAAGGATATTCACGGCCCTATTCCGAATGCAGTTATGATGCCGTCGGGCGGCGTTGATGTTGATAATGTTAAGGATTGGATAAAGGCGGGTGCAATTGCCTGCGGCGCAGGCTCCTCGCTTATTGCAGGTGCAAAAACAGGCGATTATGATAAGATTACCGAAACTGGTAAGCTTTTCGTTCAGCGCATTAAGGAAGCAAGAGCCGAAATGGCAAAATAAATCATATTTTAATGATGAAAGGAAGTTTAAGAATATGAAGAAAAAATTATGTAAAGACCCAACCGATCAGAAAATCGCAGGTGTATGCAGCGGATTTGCAAAATATTTGAACGTTGATGTAACAATTATCCGTCTTTTGTGGGCGCTCCTGTTCTTTTGTGGAGGAACAGGCTTTATTGCTTATATCGTTTGCGCTTTGGTTATGCCTGAGGGTCCGGATGAGCCTCAAAGCTATCAAAATGTTGATTATGAAGATGTAAAGTAATCAGCCTTTACATAATAGCATAAAATAACGCCCCCGAGGCCCTGTGCCTCGGGGGCGTTTTTGTGTTTAATATCAGTATGAAATAACGCCGAGCGTTTCAAGAACGGAGCTGATAAGAATTGCAAAAATGCAAATCGGAGCAATCCATTTAACCATAACGGCATAGAATTTTTTCATCTTAAACGGCCCGTTCAGCTCAACCTCACTTATGATAAGGTCGGGCTTCAAAACAAAGCCAACAAGTATGCAGGTCATCATACCAACAATCGGCATAAGAACGCTGTTTGAAACGAAATCAAGGAAATCAAGAATACTTAAATTGAATATCGTTACATTGCTTAATGCACCGAAGCCGAGCGAGCAGAGAACACCTATTGCAATCATATAAAGATAACAAATCACGGTTGCCTTTTTTCTGCCGATTTTGAATTTATCGTCTATTCCCGCAACAATTGCTTCCATAACGGAAACGGAGCTTGTAAGCGCCGCAAAAAGAACAAGCAGGAAAAATGCCGCGCCGACAACCGAGCCGAACTTCATTTCATTGAAAACCTTGGGAAGTGTTATAAACATAAGGCTTGGTCCCTTGCCGAGTGCCGTCTCGTCTCCGCCCGAATAAGCGAAAACTGCGGGCACAATCATAAGTCCTGCAAGGAAAGCAATCAAGGTGTCAAATATCTCAATTCTTCTTGTTGATTTTTCAATATGGTCCTCTGCCTTAACATAAGAGCCGTAGGTAACCATAATTCCCATTGCAAGCGACATAGAGAAGAAAAGCTGACCCAATGCGGCAAGAATTGTTTTTATGCTCAGCTTGCTGAAATCGGGTTTAAGATAATATGCAACTCCCGCGCCTGCGCCCTCTCGCGTTAAAACATAAATTGTTAATGCAACGGTTAAAACGAAAAGAGCAGGCATAAGAATTTTGCTGAATTTTTCAATTCCCTTGCTAACACCGAGAAAAATAACAACCGCCGTTACTGTTGCGAAAACAAGAAACCAAATTATCGGCTCTCCCGTTTGAGAGATAAAGCCTGTAAAATAATCGTCTCCTGCCGATTCGGAAACCTTGCCGACCGTCATTGTTGCGGCGTATTTTGTAACCCAGCCGCCGATAAGGCAGTAATAGGGAAGAATAAGCACGGGAACAAGCGTTGCAAGCTTTCCGAGCCAATCCCATTTTTTGTTTAGGCTGCCGAAGGCTTCCATCGGGCTTAATCTTGTTTTTCTGCCTATTGCAATTTCGGTTATCATCAGCGTAAAGCCGAAGGTAATGGCTAAAATAATATAAACAAGCAGAAAAATGCCTCCGCCGTATTTTGCGGCAAGATAGGGAAAACGCCAAAGATTTCCCAAGCCAACCGCAGAGCCTGCCGCCGCAAGCACAAAGCCTAAGCTTCCTGAAAAGCTGCTTCTGATTTTACTGTTTGAACTCATAATTGAATAATCCCTTCATTGTATTTGAAATACTATTTTATAACATACGGTATGCCGTTGTCAATGATTTAAGCAATTTTAGGCAGTTTTTATCAAAAATTATCGCTTTTAAATAAATAAACTTAATAAACCTTATCCTTTAAATTATAATTAATTATTGCACATATTATATTAATGTGATAAAATATTATATAAAATTCAGCAATTAATTTTTGCAAAACACCGTTATTTAGTTTTGTTGTTTAATCGTTAATTATTCGGGAGGGTGCTCGCTTGTTTAAGGAGATAAACGGTATTGATGTTAATTATGAAATAAAAGGGCAGGGGGATTATGTTTTTCTGCTTCACGGCTGGGGCTCAAATCTCGGTCTGTTTTCCGCTGTTGCAGATGTTATTTCGCAAAAATACACCGTTGTTTCCTTTGATTTTCCCGGCTTCGGTCAAACTGCGGAGCCTCCTGCGGTTTGGGATGTTTCCGATTATGCACGCTTCACCGCCGATTTTATAAAAAGCTTTGGTTGCGAGGAGGTTATTCTTCTCGGCCATTCCTTCGGCGGAAGAGTAATTCTTAAATTAACGGAGATCGAAGGGCTTCCCTTTAAAATGAAAAAGGTTGTGTTTGTTGACAGTGCAGGCGTTATGCCCGTTCGCTCAAAAAAGCAGAAAATGAGAACAAAGATATATAAAATCGGCAAAAAAATTCTCAGCCTTTATCCCATAAGAAAGCTTTTTCCCGATGCTCTTGAAGCACTGAAAAAGAAATTTTCCTCCGCCGATTATGCAAGTGCCTCCGAGCTTATGAGGGGAGTTCTTGTTAAAACGGTTAATGAAGACCTTGTCTATTTAATGAAAAATATTAAATGCCAAACGCTTCTTATTTGGGGAACAAACGATACTGCAACTCCCATTGCAGACGCACATATATTTGAAAAGGAAATATCCGCGGCAGGCACGGATGTCGGCCTTGCAGAGATAAAAAATGCAGGGCACTATTCGTTTTTGGAGCAGCCCGTTGTTTTCGCAAATATAATCAAATCATTTTTAAAAATCTGATTCAGGGGAATTACAATGAATTTAACAACTGCATTGCATATAATCGCCGTTATCGCCTGCTTTGCTTCGGGCGCCTTAACGGTTTTAAAATCAACTCATATCTTTCAGCTTAACTCATATAAAAGCAAGGTTCAGCTCAAATGGATTAAATCAAATTGGAGAAAGTATATTCCGAGCATTCTTGCGCTTGTGATTGCCGTTATCGGAATTTTTACAAATTCCGTAGGCGCATATATTGCCTTTTATGTTGTTGCAATTCTTAATGCAATTGCAGGTAAGCCGCTTAAAAATGCCAAAAAGCCTCTTGTTTATACGGCGCGTGTTAAAAGGCTTCTTGCCTCAACCGCCGTTATGATTGCCGTTTTGCTTGGCTTAACCTTTATCGGAAAGAGTGCTTCTCTTTTCGGAGTGTGCCTTGTGCTTGCGCTTATGCCGTTTGCGGTGCTTGCAGGAAATGCGGTAAATGCACCCGTTGAAAAGGCTATCCGTCAGCACTATATTAACGAAGCTAAAAAAATGCTCAAAGCCTGCCCCGACCTCAAAGTTATCGGTATCACGGGAAGCTACGGCAAAACAAGTGTTAAATATTATCTTTCAACAGTTCTTAAAGCAAAATATAATGTTTTAATGACCCCCGAAAGCTTTAATACCCCTATGGGAGTTGTTAAAACAATCCGTGAGCAGCTTCGCCCAACACACGAAATATTCGTTTGCGAGATGGGCGCGAGAAATGTAAACGATATTAAGGAAATCTGCGATATTGTTTTCCCCGATTACGGCATTATAACCTCAATCGGCGAACAGCATCTTGAAAGCTTTAAAACGATTGATAATATTGTTAAAACAAAATTTGAGCTTTATGACGCCGTTGAAAACAAGGAGAATATGTTCCTAAACGGCGATAATGAAAATATTTCAAAAAAGCTTGCTTCTCTCGGCGATGATAAATGCCACACCTACGGTCTTAATTCCGATAATGAAGCATACGCTTACGATATAAGCGTTTCGCAAAGGGGAACAACCTTTTCCGTTTTCTGCCGCGGTCAAAGGCTTGAAAATCTTCAAACGCCTCTTATCGGCGAGCATAATGTAACTAATATTTTAGGCGTTATTTCCGTTTGCCTCAGCCTTGGGCTTTCAGAGGATGATATAAGAATTTATCTTCGCAAATTAACCTCTCCTCCTCACAGGCTTCAGCTTTCGCGCAGAGGCGCAAACGCAATTATTGATGATGCTTATAATTCAAACCCGGCAGGCTGTAAGGCGGCGCTTAACACTCTTGCGCTTTTCCCCGATGTTAAAATTCTTATAACTCCCGGAATGGTTGAGCTCGGCGATAAGCAGTATGAGTGTAATTACGAATTCGGCAGGCAGGCGGCAGAGGTTTGCGATTATGTTTATTTAATCGGCAAAAAGCAAACAGAGCCTATCTATAACGGGCTTGTTGAAGCAGGCTTCCCTAAGGAAAAAATAACCGTTGCAGGCAGCTTTATTGAGGGCTTTAATTCTGCAAATGCGGTTGAATATAATAAGCCGAAGGTTATTCTTATTGAAAATGACCTTCCCGATAATTATTAATTAACAGTAACGGAGCGTAGAAAAATGAAAATCAGTATAGCGGTTTTATTCGGCGGAAAAAGTGTTGAGCATGAGGTTTCGGTTATTTCAGCCGTTCAGGCAATGCAGAATATAAACAGAGATAAATATGA
>JALEZT010000046.1 GCA_022772725.1 Eubacterium sp. | reverse complement strand
TTCGGCAGAAATAACAAAGATTTATTATAATGATGAAGAAAAAAATATGATTATTAAAATAACAGATGATAAGCTGATTGAAAAAACAGGCGGCATTGTTCAGGGCATGAGCGGAAGCCCGATAATTCAAAACGGAAAATTAATCGGCGCAATAACCCATGTTATAGTCAGCGAGCCGAAAAAGGGCTATGCCGTTTTTGCCGAAACGATGCTTGAAATATCCGAAAATTAATTTTTGCATTATTTTTATATTATTATATATAATAATTGATTAATCGAAATGTTTGTGATAAAATATATTAGTAATATTATGCAAAAATGTTATTTTTGGGGGAATGGTTATGAACGATTTAATTTCAATCGTAGTTCCTGTTTATAATGTTGAAAAATATGTTGAGGAAAGCCTTAAAAGCCTTTTGAATCAAACATATAAAAATATCGAGGTTATCTGCGTTGATGACGGCTCTTCCGATTCTTCGTTAAGTATTTTGAAAAATATTGCCGATTCAGACAACCGTGTTAAAATTGTTGAGCAAAAAAACGCAGGCGCAGGCGCCGCAAGAAATAACGGCATTAATTATGCAAACGGAAAATATATTTATTTTTTCGATTCCGATGATATAGCCGCAAAAAATCTGCTTGAAAAGGCGTATAACAGAGCGCAGGAAACAGACTCGGATATTGTTGCCTTTAACGGCTACACCTTTACTGATGACGATATTTCAACCAAAAAGCTCAAAAAGGGCTATAATTCAAATATCATAAAGGATAAAAACGAAATCTTCTCATATAAAACACATTGTGATTGTATATTAAGCATAGTAAATGTTGTTCCGTGGAATAAGCTTATAAAAACAGAGCTTATTAAAAAGAACAATTTGAAGTTTGAAGAAATTTCTTCCTCAAACGATATAACCTTTTCTGCCGTTTGCTCTGCTTATGCGCAAAAAATTGCAGTTGTAAACGAAGCGTTAATGTATTATCGGCTCGGTCATTCGGGAACGGTTTCATCAACAAAGCAGAAAAATTTAGGTAATGTTGAAAGGGCGGTTGAAAGCGTCGTTGAGCAAACGCAGGCGCTTCCTTATTACAATGAAATAAAAACCGCCGTTCAGCGCTTTGTTATTGATAATTACACCTTTGCGTTTATGAATTACACAAATGATTTTACGGCAGATATCGCAAAGGGCTTTTATGAGCATATCCGCAAAAGATTTCAGTCAGAGCTTTTTGACGGGTTAACAAAGGAAGCACTCAATAACGAAAAGCTTTTCGCTCTGTTTGAAGCAGTTAAAAACGCCTCTTATGAGCAGATGCTTGAACGCCGCTTAAAGAAAATCATTGTTTCCTTTACTACATATCCTAAAAGAATTTCTTCTGCTCATAAAATTGTTGAAAATATGCTTTCGCAGTCGCTTAAAGCAGAAAAAATTCTCCTTTATCTTGCCGAGGAACAGTTCCCGAATAAAGAAAAGGATTTGCCAAAGGAATTAACAGAGCTTCAAGGGCAGGGTGCTGTTGAAATCAAATGGTGTGATGATTTGCGCTCGCATAAAAAATATTTTTATGCAATGCAGGAATATCCCGATAATCTTATCGTTACCGTTGATGATGACCTTGTTTATCCCGGCGATATGCTTCAAAGCCTTTATTATTCCTATCTCTGCTTCCCGAATTGCGTTTCTGCTATGAGGGCGCATATAACCGTTATTGATAAAAGCAAAAAGGATATTTTGCCTTATTCAAAATGGTTTAAGGAATACAGAGAGCATATTTTAACCCCAAGCTCTCAGCTTTTTGCAACAAGCGGCGCAGGCACTCTTTATCCGCCGCATTCTCTTAATGAGCTTGCCTTTGATAAGGATAAAATAAAAGAGCTTTGCCCCTTTGCAGATGATATTTGGCTTAATGCAAATCAGCTTTTAAACGGCACTCAAACCGTTTGCGCAGTTAATAATTTTTATTTGAATTATATTGATGAAACGCAGGAGGAATCTCTCTATGAGGTAAATGTTGCGCAAAATCAAAATGAAATTCAGTATGATAGGCTTCGTGCTTATCTTAAAGAGCAGTATTCCTGCGATATTCTTTATGAAAGGCTTGCAGACGCCTCCTCGCAGATTTCCTTTGGCGATATTGAAAGCGTTTGCCGCTATGTTGAATATCTTGATTCGGTTAATCTTGAATGCTCTCACAAGCTGAAAACGGCTTATACGGAGAAATCCGAAATAAATTCAAAGCTTCAAAAAACATATAAGGAAAAAGCCGAAAGAGGAGAGAAAATTAAAAAGCTTAACTCCGAAATAGAACGGCTTAAAGAAATTATCAAAACTAAAAACGAATATATTGAAAAGCTTAAAAAATATTCGTTTTATCCGATATATAAACGCATAAAGAAATTGTTTAAAAGAAAATAAAGGAAAAGGATTATGAATTTAAAGACTTCTAAAAAAGATAATAAACTTCTTTTAATTTTGCTTTTGTCGTTCGCCGTTCCGCTTATTCTTGCGTGTGCGGCGCTCGCCCTTAATAAAATCGCACCGTTTGGCGATAAGGCGTTTTTGTTTTGGGATGCAAAGCTTCAATATAAGGATTATTACGGCTATCTTTGGGATGTGCTTCACGGCAACGCAAGCCTTGAATATTCGGCTTCAAAATCCCTCGGAGGTCAAACAATAGGTCTTGTTACCTATTATTTAACCTGCCCTCTTAATCTGCTTGTTTATTTTATCGGCAAATCGCAGATACCTCTTTTTATCTGCGCAACAACAATACTTAAAATAGCCTTTTCGGGCTTAACCGCTTCTTACTTTTTAAGAAAAAGGCACGGTGCACCCGTTTCAGCCTGTGTTGTTCTTTCTGCCTGCTATGCCCTTATGGAATACAGTGTTGTTTACGGCAGAAATATTATGTGGCTTGACGGCGTTGTTCTTCTTCCGCTTGCCTGCCTCGGAGTTTATGAGCTCCTCTATAATAATAAAAAGGGTCTCCTTTTCTTCTCCGTTGCAATTGCCATAATTTCAAACTGGTATTCGGGCTTTATGGTTTGCTTGATGACGGGCTTCTATTTCCTTTATGAGCTTGCGCTTAAATATGATTTTGTTAAAAGCTTCAAGCAGGTTATCGGCAAAATGCTTGCAGATGCCGTTCGCGTTGCGGCGGATATGATTTTAGGCGTTCTTGCAAGCGGAGCCGTTCTCATACCCGCCTGCCTTTCACTTGTCGGCGGAAAAGCAAAGTTCAGATTGATTTATGCTTCAATAAATATCGGTATTCTTGAATGCTTTAAGGGCTTTGATATAAACGCGGGAAGCAACAGCTCAGATTGGCCATTACTTTATTGCGGAGCCGTTATGCTTATTCTTGTTGTTTATCTTTTCCTTGATAAACGAATAGACCTTAAAAAGCGCATTGCTTCGCTTGTTTTATTCTCTTTCCTGATTTTAAGCTTCTGCTTTAAAGAGCTTGATATTATGTGGACTGCATTTGTGCAGAGCCATTCTTATGCTTATCGTTGGGCTTTCGTTTTCGGCTTCGTAATGCTTGCCCTTGCAGGCACCGCCGTTTCGGAAATAAAAGCCAAAAAGCTAAACAGTAAAGCGCTTTTCTCCGCTCTTGGAATAATATTCGGTGTGTTCCTGCTTCTCGATTATAATAAGAATTTCAAAAACAGATTTCTCACATACGCCTATATGATTGCAATTGCAATTTATGTTGTTTGCATTTTCGTAACGGGATGTGTTAAAAAATCAAGAGCAAAGCAGATTATCTGCCTTTCGCTTGTTGCGCTCTTAACCTTTGCAGAGCTCGGCTATAATATGTATGATGCCTTTAAGGTTTATGATGAGTCGGAAAAGCAGTATGTTGAATACACAAACGAAACCGAAAATATCGTAAACGAGATTAAGCAAAAGGATACCTCTTTTTACCGTCTTGAAAAGCAGATTTCTTATTTAACAGAGGTAGACAGAGATGTTGCGAACAGCGAATCTCTTATGTTTAACTATAACGGCTTTGAGAACTACACCTCAACCTACGACGCTAATGTTGATGAATTTATGGCAAGAATGGGATATTCGGATTCAACGTATATTCCTGATGAGGCTTCTAATGAGGCGGTTTTAAATCCAACAGATGTTTATTGGAACTGCCCTATGCTCGTTTCCGATTCTCTCTTGGGTCTTAAATATCAGCTTAACAATAAGGAATATCCCGGACTTGAAGCGCAGACAGTCGAGTCAAAGCTTCCCGAGGGATATACTCTTTATAATAATCCTTATGCGCTTCCTCTTGCATATTGTGTTTCGCAGAATGCTCAAAGCATCGAATGGGGCGTTAATCCCTTTGATAATCAAGAGCAGCTTCTCAACGCCTGCGCAGGCTATGAAACAGATATTTATAAAGATTTAAGCGCAGAATATAAGGGACTTAAATCAAATTCGGAAAAATACACCGTAACCGCAGAGTATGACGGTCCTATGTATTTCTATACAGACGCTTCAAGTGAGCATAAAACTCAAAACGAGAAAAACTGCGACCTTTATGTAAACGGCGAAAAGGTTCAGCCGATATGCAAGCGTTTTCAGTTTAATGCAGTTTATATCGGCACCTATTCAAAGGGCGAAACGGTTAATATTGAAATAAAGCATATTTCCAAGGAAAAGGTTGAGCATAATATTTATCTTGCCCAGCTTGATATGAGTGCCTTTGCTTCGGCGGTTGAAAGCATTTCATCAAGGGGCGAAACAAATCTCAATATCAGCGGCAATGAGGTCAGCGGACAGTTTACCGCTAATGAGGCTTCAACTGCAATGCTCACTCTGCCCTACACAGAGGGTTGGAGCGTTTATGTTGACGGCGAAAAGGTTGAATATAAGGAGCTTGCAGACACCTTTATAGGAATCGATTTAACTGCGGGAACTCACGAAATTTATATGAAATATTCAACGCTTCATAAAAACGCAGGTGTCGGAGCAACCGTTTTAGGAGTTGCAGGCTTTGCAGGCTGGTGCATTGCAGAAGCCCTTATAAAAAAGAAAAAATCTAAATAATCATCAAAAGCCCTGCTGATTTGCAGGGCTTGATAATTTAAAGGAAAGGTGCGTTTATGCCTTTACAGATTGTAAGAAATGATATAACAAAAATGAAATGCGACGCAATTGTTAATGCCGCTAACTCCACACTTCTCGGCGGAGGCGGTGTTGACGGCGCTATTCATCGTGCGGCAGGTAAGGGGCTTCTTGATGAATGTATGAAGCTCGGCGGCTGCAAAACAGGTCAGGCAAAAATAACAAAGGGCTATAATCTGCCCTGCAAATATGTTATACATACCGTCGGCCCGATATGGAGGGGCGGAGATAACGGCGAGCGCGCATTGCTCACAGACTGTTATAAAAACTCACTTGCGCTTGCAAAGGACAATAATTGTGAATCTGTTGCGTTTCCTCTTATTTCCGCAGGCGTTTACGGCTATCCTACTGTTGAAGCGTTTAATGTTGCCGTTGAGGCGTGTGCGGATTTTCTTATGAAAAACGATATGCTTATCTATATCGTTGTTTATGATAAGAATGCGCTCTCTGCCGGCAGTAAAATTTTTTCGGATATTGCGCAGTATATAGACGATAATTATGTTGATTTACATTCGCACTATGATATAAGGCGTTCGCAAAACGGCGAAAGCACTTTAATTAATATTCCTCGGCAGTCAAAGGCTTTTTGCAGTGAGCAGACCTTGGCACCATGTTTTGTTGAGGATACCTGCGATGCCTCCGTTGAACGCGAATGGTTGCCGGAGGAAGACACAAAGCAGTTGACGGATGTTCTTAAAAACACACTTGACGAAAGCTTCTCGCAAATGCTTCTTCGCAAGATTGATGAAAAGGGAATGAAGGACAGTGAATGTTATAAAAAGGCAAATATAGATAAACGCCTTTTCTCAAAAATTCGCTCAAATCCAAGCTATAAGCCAAGCAAGCCAACAGTTGTTGCCTTTTGTGTTGCGCTCGAGCTTTCGCTCAATGAGGCTAACGAAATGCTTATGAAGGCGGGCTTTGCGCTTTCTCACAGTAATAAGTTTGATATAATTGTTGAGTATTTTATTAAAAAGGGCAATTATAATATTTATGAAATAAACGAGGCGCTCTTTGCCTTTGACCAAAGCCTGCTCGGTTGTGTAAATTAGTCGCACGGCAGGCGACCATATTATAAATAAAATCTCCTATAATGTGCTTGTAAGGTTGATAAACAACCAAATCAAATTCATTTAGGAGGTTTTTATTATGAAAAAAACAGAGGAAAATGTAAGAATTAAAAACGGTATAACAGAGCTTGTTTTCATTCTTGACCGTTCCGGCTCAATGTCGGGACTTGAAAAGGACACAGTCGGCGGCTTCAATTCAATGCTTAAAAAGCAGAGGAATGAAAAGGGAAGCGCGTTTGTAACAACTGTTCTTTTTGACGATAAGATTGAATTTTTGCACGACAGGATTGAAATTAAAAAGGTTAAGCCCATAACGGAAAAGGAATATTTCGTTCGCGGCTGTACCGCTCTTATAGATGCAATAGGAGTCAGCATAAAGCATATTTCAAAAATTCATAAATATGCAAGAAGGGAAGATGTTCCCGAGCATACTCTCTTTGTTATCACAACAGACGGAATGGAAAACGCAAGCCGCATTTATTCCTCCGCTGAGGTTAAAGAGATGATTGAAAAAATGAAAGAGAAATACGGCTGGGAATTTATCTTTATAGGTGCAAATATAGACGCCGTTGAAACCGCAAAGGGCTTCGGAATAAATGAGGAATGTGCGGTTAATTATCATTGTGATGAGGTCGGCACCCGGCTTATGTATGATTCAATTGAAGCGGCAGTAACAAATGTAAGGTCATGCGCTCCGCTTTCAAGCGAATGGCGAAAGAATTTAGACAACGATTTCAATAACAGATAAACAAAAACGCTTCGGAAAACCTTCCGAAGCGTTCTGCTTTTTTAATCTCTTTCAAGTAGGGCAGGGGTTCACTCCTGCCGTTATCGGAAAATTAAAAGCTGATTGAATATCAAATTCAATCAGCTTTTTTCTCAATCTCTTTCAAGTATTCTTTTCTTTTCAAATATTCTAAGCACTCCTGCCGCAACAAGAAAGAATATCATTCCTAATAGTGCACCGAGCGCAATGTCCGATAAAAAGTGCGCACCCCTCATCATTCTTGTTAAACTAAGTGCCGCCGTGTATGCAAAGCATAAAATGCAAACGGGTGTTTTGTATTTTTTCAGCCTCTCAAATGCACTGCATAAAAGCGTTGAAAGAAAGATAAAGCAGCCGCTCATAACATGTCCGCTCGGGCAGCTTGTTCCCTCAAGCTCAAAGCCGTTAAGAAGCGTTCCTCCAAGGCCCTTTTGATACCACTCGGTATAATATGAAAAATCAGAGGAGGGGATAAGCGCAGGGGTTATATTTGCCCCCCTCGAATTTTCAATTCCGTTTGAAAACGCAACCATTTCCCTAAATCTTGCTCTGTTTACAATGCTTTTTATCGGGTCTAAAAAGCAATAGAATATGCCGATAAGTATTCCGCAAAGCGCAAGCGGTTCAAGCTTGTAGAGTATTCTTTTCGGAATTTTTGTAAAAATCAAAATAACAATCGCCGCAACCACCGCCGCAATTATGTACCAAACCGCTTTGCTTAAATCAACATAATACTTTCCGATATTTCTTATCAGCTTATCCCAGCCGAGAACGGCAAGAACTGTAAAGCCGATAATCTCAATTGCATTAACTATGAAATTGAAAAACTTATATGCCTTCGTTTGCGTTTGCTTTTCGCTTATTTCGGGAATAAACGGTAAAAGCCTGTGAAAAACAGTAAAGCATTCTTTTATGCTTCTTCTTGTGAACAAAAGCACGGTTGCCGCAGGTCCCCACATTGCAAATCGAGGAGCTTCTCCCCAGGTTTCAAAGAGTTTTGCAAAAAAGTTTTGAGGATTGAAAACCTCTTTTTCAATTTCAAAATCCTTAAAGCTTCCTATTATAAGCAAAGCCGCAAAGAAAATAAAATACACGGCAATGAAAGCCGCCGTTCTTTTTTTATCCTTAACCATATCGCACCTCCGTTATAGATTTATATTATAACATTTATACTTCAATTTCAACACATTTATTAATTTTGTACTATTTAATCTTTTTTCTTGAACTGCCGTGCGGTTTGATGTAAAATATTTTTATCGGAGGTGGTACTGTGAAAAACAGCGCTTTAACTAAAAGAAAGAAAACGGGCTATGCGCTCGGAATTTTCACCGAATCCTTAATATATAATATGTTTTATACATATTATTTAACCTTTCTTATTGAAATTGTCGGAATAAAGCCAAGCTTCAGCTCAATCATAATTTTTATTTCAATAGCGTGGGATGCCGTAACAGACCCGATGATAGGAAATTATACAGACCGCGTTGGCGTTGATAAGCGCAAAATTATGAAAAAATCACTGTTTCCCCTCGGAATAATTTTTATTGTTGCGTGGACGAGTATCGGTGCAGGCTTCACAAGTCAAACCGCAAAAATACTGCTTTACACCGTTATTTCAATGGCTATCTGGGTTTTCTACACAATGTACACAATCCCTTATTATGCCGTTGTTGCGGAATTAACAGAGGATTATGACGAAAGAACAGAAATTCGCTCTCTTTCCTCGCTTCTTAACGCAATCGCGGTAGGCCTCGGAAATATTCTTCCTGCACTTGTGCCAACCGTTGCAACGCTTCTAACCTCTAAATATGAAAGCAATGCTTATGCGGTTGTTGCGGCAATTATCAGCATTTTGGCAATAGCTCTCGGCTTTGTGTGCTGTAAATCGCTTGAAGGCGTTTATCATCCGAAAACCGCAGACGATAATTCTCAAACAGAAAAAATGACTGTAAAATCAACCTTTAAATCCTTTGGCGAAATATTAAGGTTAAAGCCCGCAAAATTCTTTCTCCTTTTCGTTTTCTTCTTCCTTGCAACCTCGTCAATGATTCAGTCAAATTTAACCTATATGGTTATTGACTGCATCGGAATGGATTATGATAAGGGCATTGTTGCCGTTATTCTTTCGCTTGTTGTTTCAATGGCACTAACCGTTCCGCTTGTTGAGAAAACCGCTCAAAAGAAAGACAGACGCTTCGCCGCAATAGTATTTTTATCAATAACCTGCGTGGGCGAAATTCTGCTTAAAATCATCGGACTTGATGTTGAGATAGCAGGCTTCAAAATTATGTGTATAATCAGCCCTGCATTCCTCGGAATAGGCGCAGGCACATTTTGGACTCTCTTTTATTCAATGGGCTATGACCTTGTTGAACTTGATGAATTTAAAACAGGCAAAAGGCGTGAATCAACAATAACCGCTCTGCCTCAGCTCGTTCAGAAATTCGGCTCTGCCTTCGGAATTCTAATGGCAGGTCAGCTCCTTTCGCTTTACGGCTATGATTCCTCGGCAGATGTTGCCGGCTCGGAAGCACTTATAAAGCAGGTTACAGACCCGAAAATCGTTAACGGTATGGAAAACATATCAACTCTTATTCCTGCGGTGTTCCTGTTTATTTCCGTTGTCAGCGTTATTCTTTATCCTATGACAAGGCAACGCTTTGACGCGCTTATGGTTCAGCTCAAACGCAAAAGAAACGGCGAGGAATATTCAACCGAGGGACTTGAAAAGCTTCTGTAATAAAAAATCAACCGACAGAAAAAACTGTCGGTTGATTTTTTATATTCTTATGTAAACAGACATTTCGTTTTCGCCGCGGTTTGCCCATTTGTAATAGGGAATAAATTTAAGCCTCTGCAATTTTTCCTTTGGCTCGGTGTACTCATAATAAAGTGCATTTTTTGTGCTCTCCTGCCTATAACCGTTAGCAAAAACAGCTTCGCCGTCAAAATAAAATTTCGGATGCCTCGATAAGCGCAAAAGCCATAGCCCTTCGCCGTTGTCTGCTTCTTCAAGGCAGTAAACAATCGGTCCTCTTGTGATTGCGCATTTGCCTATGTTTTCACGCACAGCCGGATTGCTTTGAATAATTCTTATTTCGGGGTTAAACTCTGCAGAGATTTCGCCCTTGCCCGATATGTCAAAATAAGCATATCCGTCTTTTATAAACGGATTTTTCCTGCTGAAGCTGAAATTATTGCTCCAAGAGGGAATACGAAGCGCAAGCCTCATATCCTTATCGGCTTCGTATTTAACGGTTATTTTTCCGTCTTTTATATAATCGCCGTCAATCGTTATAACTGCGTTCTCCGTTTGCGCCGTGCAGGCTTGGTATAGATTAATAAACACCGTGTCCTCAGTTTGCGTAAAGCAATAGCCGCCGAGCCCTGCAATCAGCCGTGCAAGATTAGGAGGGCAGCAGGCGCAGCCAAACCATTTTTGCCTTGTTGCTTTAATGTGTTTTAGCCTTTCGTCGTTTTTGCAGTTTTTCGGTATCACTTCAAGCGGATTAACATAGAAAAATTCACGCCCGCTTTCCGAAATTCCGGATAATATTGAATTGTAAATGCATCTTTCCATTATGTCTGCATATTCAGCCTTGAAATCGCATAAAAGCATTCTGTATGCAAAAAAGAAAAGTCCTATTGAAGCGCAGGTTTCCGCATAGGCGGAATCGTTAGGTAAATCGTAATTGCCCGTAAATGCTTCTCCGAAAACGGTTGAGCCTATTCCGCCGGTAATATACATTTTCCTTTGAGTAATATTTTTAAAAAGCGTTTTGCACGCTTTGAGCAATTCTTCGTCGCTCGTTTCTCTTGCAACATCAGCCATACCGCTGTAAAGATAAACAGCTCTAACGGCGTGTCCAACCGCCTCCGTCTGCTCTCTAACGGGAATATGAGCCTGATTATATGTGTATTTAATCTCGTTTTCCACGCTCTTTTCGTTTCTTTCAATGTCAAAATAATACGGCCTTGTGCCCCTCCTTTCAATAAAAAGAGAAGCCTGCTTTAAATACTTTTTCTCGCCCGTAATGCCGTAAAGCCTAACCATTGCCGCCTCGGCAATTTCGTGTCCGCCGTAGCCCCTTTTGCCGTTTTCGCCGAATATATCGCAGATTAAATCCGCAAATTTTATTGTGCAGTCAAGAAGCCTGCGCTTTCCCGTTGCCTCATAATATGCCGCCGCGGCGTCTGCAAGATGACCGAAGCAGTAAAGCTCGTGTTTGTCGCGCAGATTAGTGAAGCGTTCATTTATGTTATTTATACCGTAAAAGGTGTTTATGTATCCGTCGTCCTCCTGCGCCTCGCAGATAAGCTCAATTGCTTTGTCAATCTCTGCTTTAAGCTCATTATCATTGAAATTTTCAAGCGTGTAGGAGGCGGCCTCAATCCATTTATAAAGGTCGGAATCCTGAAAAACCCAGCCCTTAAAGGAATTGCTGTCGGAGTTATTATCGGTATAACACCATTCGTCGGTAGGATAAACGGGAACGCCTTCTCCCTTTTGCCTTGCTTCCTTTGTCGCCCTTGCCCGCTCAAAGTTTTGCAGGCAATAGCTTGGCTCGGCATTTTCTATTTCATTGCGCAGGGCTTTATGCTGATAGGGGATAACCTCATCCTTTATCAGCTTTATTTTTCGGCTCCAAAAGCCGTCCGTTATTTTTACCTCTGTATTTTTTACCTGATAAGCCTTTTGCATAGTAACTCCTCCTGCCTTTT
>JALEZT010000030.1 GCA_022772725.1 Eubacterium sp. | reverse complement strand
CACGCTCTGTTTTCGCCTAAAATCTTAAAGGTGTTTCGCAAAACGGCAGGGCAGATATGGCCTCCGTCGCAGATAAGCTCGCAGAAAACCTGCTCATTGTCAAGCGCAGTTCCCACTATTCCGGCTTCTCTGTGGCTCATTGCCGTCATTGCGTTATAAAGGTGCGTTGCGTGGTGCGCTCCCATATCAAAGGCACGCTGTGCCTCCTTTGCAGTTGCCGCGGAATGACCGATTGAAACGGCACATTTCTTGCTGATTTCCTTTATAAATTCGTCGCTTTCAAAGGCTTCGGGCGCAATGGTTATAATTTTAACGCTTTCTCCGCCCGCCTCGTTTATTCTGTTAAATTCCTCAATGCTTCCTGCACGCACGAATTCAGCATTTTGCGCTCCCTTTTTACTCATTGCAATAAAAGGCCCTTCAAGGTTTATGCCTGCAATCTTTGCTCCTGCCTCGTTGCCCCTGTATTCTCCGATTACCCTTGCAATATTGCAAAGTGTTTCCTCGCCGAGCGTCATCGTTGTTGCGCAAAAGGAGGTAACGCCGCATTTTGCAAGATATGTGCTGATTTTTTCAAGCGATTCGCGTGAGGCGTCGGAGCAGTCTCCGCCGTTTGCACCGTGAATGTGGATATCAACAAAGCCGGGCAGGGCAAGCATACCGCTCATATCTTTTCCGTCGCCGTCAATAACTCCGATTGCGGAAATCCTTCCGTTTTCAATCAGTATGTCGGCAACCTCTTTTTCAAATATTTCATTATAAAAGCAAACATTTTTAAATAGCATCACACATTTTCCTTTATAATTCTGTAAGTTATTTCTTCAAGCTGTTCAAAGCTTTCAAGGCTTCCCATTTCGGCTCTGAATTTTGCACCGCCGCGCAGTCCCTTTGTGTAATAGCCTGCATGGTGGCGTGCTTCTCTTATGCCTGTGTATTCGCCCTTGTATTCAATAATTTTCTTTATGTGGGCAAGCATAACCGTCATTTTCTCGGTCAGCGAGGGCTCGGGAATAACTCTGCATTCGTTAAGATAAGCGTTTATCTGCTGAAAAATCCAAGGATTTCCGAGTGCGCCTCTGCCTATCATAATTGCATCGCAGCCTGTTTTTTCAAGCATAATTGCCGCAGACTGAACATCTGTTATGTCGCCGTTGCCGATAACGGGAATATCAACCGCCTCTTTCACTCTGCGGATAATATCGTAATCAACCTCGCCGCTGTACATTTGCATTCTTGTTCTGCCGTGAACGGCTATTGCGGCGGCGCCGTTTTTTTCAAGAATTTCGGCAAGCGCAACCGCATTAACACTGTTGTCGTCCCAGCCCTTGCGGATTTTTACCGTAACGGGAATGTCAACCGCCTGCGAAACGGCTTTAACGATTTCGCCTGCAAGCCTCGGGTTCTTCATAAGGCTTGCACCGCCGCCGTTCATTGCAACCTTCGGCGCAGGGCATCCCATATTTATATCAATTATATCGGGTTTAAATTCAAGGCATTTAACAGCCGCCTCTGCCATAATTTCGGGATTGTCTCCGAAAATCTGCGCTCCTGCTTTTCTCTCGCGTTCTCCGAGAGTAAGAAGCATAGCGCTTTTTTTGTCGCCCATAGTCAGCCCCTTTGAGCTCACCATTTCCGTAACGGTGTAGCCCGCTCCGTAATCTGCGCAAAGCTCTCGAAAGGCCATATCTGCCATACCTGCCATAGGCGCAAGAAAGGCAATGCTGTTAAATTCAACATTTTTAATATTCATATTTCTACCTCTAAATGAGTATATCACAGTTTACTCTTTGTAACAAGATAAATTTATAACAAGGATTTTCCTCTTATCAGAGATAAAAGTTTATTTGCCTGTACGCAGGTTTTGTGATATAATAAATTATATTTATTTGTCGAGAGTAGGTGGAAAAATGACATTAAGTGCGTTTTTGGGAATAATTATTCCTTTTTTCGGAACGGTTTTGGGCTCTGCCTGTGTGTTTTTTATGAAAAAGGGAATGAGCGAAAATTTGAAAAGGGCTCTTTCGGGCTTTGCCGCAGGCGTTATGGTTGCGGCTTCAATATGGAGCCTTATAATTCCTGCTATGGAGCAGTCGGAAAATATGGGCAAATGGTCATTTGTGCCTGCCGCAGTCGGCTTTTGGCTCGGTATTCTTTTCCTGCTTTTGCTCGACCATATAGTTCCTCATCTGCATCAAAATGCAAGTCAGGCAGAGGGACCTAAAAGCAGCCTGAAAAAATCAACAATGATGATTTTGGCGGTAACGCTTCATAATATTCCTGAGGGAATGGCTGTCGGCGTTGTTTTTGCAGGCTTCATAGCAGGCAAATCAAATATAACCGCGGCAGGAGCACTTGCACTTTCGCTCGGCATTGCAATTCAAAATTTCCCCGAGGGCGCAATAATTTCAATGCCGCTTAAATCCGAAAAAATGAGCAAGCCAAAAGCATTTTTAAGCGGTGCCGCTTCGGGCATTGTTGAGCCGATAGGCGCGCTTATAACGATCGCCGCCGCAGGAATAGTTATCCCCGTGCTTCCGTATCTTTTAAGCTTTGCGGCGGGTGCAATGCTCTATGTTGTTGTTGAGGAGCTGATACCCGAAATGTCTGCCGGCGAGCATTCAAATCTCGGCACCGTCTTTTTCGCAGTCGGCTTTTGCCTGATGATGATTCTCGATGTCGCTCTCGGATAAAATACAATAAAAAAGCAAACAAAAAAACCGCCGATTTCGGCGGTTTAATTTTTTGTATTCAATTAGTCTGCACTGTACGGAAGAAGAGCTATTTGACGAGCACGCTTGATAGCGGTTGTAAGCTCTCTCTGATGCTTTGCGCATGTGCCTGTTACACGGCGGGGAAGTATCTTTGCTCTGTCTGATGTGAATTTGTTGAGCTTTGAAACATCCTTATAATCAATGCATTCGCACTTATCAACGCAAAACTGGCAAACTTTTCTGCGTGGCTTTCTCATTCCACCCTTATTATATGCCATAATAGGTTTCCTCCTTCAAATTAAAACGGTAAGTCATCGTCGTCATCAACAATTTCTTCAAAATCGCTGTTGTCTGCCGAAGCATAGCTTGGGGCAGGCTGATTATAAACAGGATTTGAATTTCCGCTTTCTGCCTTTGAACCGCAGAAAGAAACATTGTTTGCAACAACCTGAACTTTTTTTCTTTTGTTTCCGTCCTTGTCTGTGTAGCTATCTGTTTGGATAGAGCCCTCAATAGCTATCATAGAGCCTGTGCGGAAATAGCGGGAAATAAATTCGGCAGTTTGTCTCCAAGCAGTAACATCAATGAAATCAGCCTTTCTTTCTTCGCCTGCGCGCTGATAATTTCTGTCGCACGCAACCTGAAAGCTAACAACCGAAATACCGTTTGATGTTGTTCTGAGCTCAGGATCAAATGTTAATCTGCCCATTAAAACAACAGAATTAATCATATTATCCCCTCCGATTATTCGCCTTTTGCAACGATTAATGAACGGAGAACACCGTCTGTGATGTTGATAACACGGTCAAGCTCTGCCGGGAAGCTTTCATCGCTTTCAAACTGAGCAACGATATAATAACCCTCTGTTTCGTAGTTGATAGGATAAGCGAGCTTGCGCTTGCCCCATTCCTCAACTTCGCCAAGAGTGCCATTAGCGCTGATCATTCCTGTGAACTTAGCTTTGAGAGCCTCAACTGCTTCCTCGCCTTTTGAAAGTGAGAAAACCAATACGAGTTCATACTTTTTTAATGCCATTCCTGTGCACCTCCTTCTGGACTTTTGGCCCGAAATCCTTCTTTGTTTCGGGCAAGGATTACTGCCTGATAAGACAGCCTTTGTATTATAACAGTTAAATATTTTGTTGTCAAGATTTTTTAAAAAATATTACTGCTTTGCCAAATCCGCAAAGCAAAGCGGTATAAGCCTTTCGGCGTCTGCCGTTGCAATTTCAACCTGATATCCAACCTTGCCTGCGGAAAACATTATTGTGTCAAACTGCCGTGCACTTTCGTCTATAAAGGTTTTAAACTGCTTTTTCATTCCTATCGGCGAACAGCCGCCGTGAACATATCCCGTTAAGGAAAGCAGTTCCTTTTGCGCAATCATTTCAATATTTTTTTCGCCTGCCGCCCTTGCCGCTTTTTTTAAATCAAGCTCCTTTTCAACGGGAAGCATAAAAACATAATGCTCCTTTGATTTTGAAACGGTAACAAGCGTTTTGAAAACTTTTTCGGGCTCCTCACCCAAAAGGCGTGCAATTTCTCCGCCCGTCAGCGAAGCGTTTTGCTCATATTTTCTGAATGAATAGTTGATTTTTGCCTTGTCAAGCACACGCATAACATTTGTTTTGTCGTCTTTCTTTCCCATCAGCCCAAAAATTCCTTAACCCTTTCTATATTCAGCTTTCCCTGTTCATAGCCGAGCTGATAAATAAATTCAAGCTTATCCGTGTTCTTTTCAAGCGTTGAGCAGTTAAGTGCCTTTGCAGGTCTTATGATAAACGCCTTTCCCTGCTTTTCCATATCCTCGGCATATTTTATTTGCTGATTGTATATATTATGGCGGTTAACAATAGCCTTTCCCACATTCGGATATTTTTTGAAAACTTTTTCAAGCTTCGGATTCATAGCCGGCTTAACATATCCCTTGTGCTGAGTAAGTATAACAACTGATTTTTCACAACCGTCCTCAAAGGCGCGTTCAAGCGGAATTGAATCAACAAGTCCGCCGTCAAAATAAAGCTCGCCGCCGATTTCATATCCCTTCGTTGCACCGGGCAGGGAGCAACTTGCTCTTATTTCGGGGCATCCTCTTTCGCGCAGAGAATCGGGATAGAGATATTCAGCCTTTCCTGTTTTCGCATTAGTAACAACCGTGCAGAAAACGGCTTTGCTTTTCTCAAATTCGTCTTGATTAAGCGGATAAATATCATAGCTTAAATCATTAAAAATCCATTCGCTGTTAAGATATTCTCCGTGTTTGAGCATACTGTCAAGGCTCATATATCGCTTGTCGTTAACATAATTAATTGTAATATCGTGCTGGCGTTTGTGTGCCTTTCCCAAAAATGATGCGCCGTTGCAGGTGCCTGCGGAAACGCCGATAACATACGGAAATTCAATGCCGTTTTCCATAAAAGCGTCAAGCACTCCGCTTGTAAATATTGCGCGTGTGCCGCCGCCTTCAAGCACCAAGCCCGTTTTATAAGTACCTTTCATTTTTCTCACCGTAATATTAATTCCGTTAAAATAACGGAATATGCTTTCTTAAAAACAACAGAGCAACAATTATAAAAACCGTTGCTCTGCTTTGAGTAATTATTAATTATTCAGCCTTTTTAGCGGCTTTTTTCTTTTTTGGAGCTTTCTTTTCCTCTGCCGGTGCTTCCTCTGCGGGAGCTTCCTCAGCATTGTCAACCTCGATTATTTCAAGCTCGTTATCGCACTCAAAGAAATCGTTGTCGTCAAAATATTCAGGCTCCTTTTTATCTGTAAGCTTTTTAACAGCAAGGTAAACAGCTGCAAAAATTCCTGCAATAGCAACGATTGCGCCGATAACCTGCAAAATCTTTTTAATATTCATTACATTAACCCCCAAATTTTTCTTATGATACAATTATATAGGTATTGTATGCCGTTGTCAAGCGATAAAAAATTAATAAAAAATTAACTCCTGCCGACTTTTCGACAGGAGCGCAAATTTGTAAGCTTATGCTTTGTTTAATTTCTTTGCAAGATTGCTCTTCTTTCTTGCTGCGGTGTTTTTGTGAAGAAGATTTTTAGCAGCAGCCTGGTCAATCTTTTTAACAGCAGCCTTAACTGCATCCTCTTTGTTGTCTGCATTTGCATCAATAGCGGCATTTGCCTTCTTGATTGCAGTTTTAAGAGCGGTGCTTTCTGCCTTGTTTGCAGCGGCTTTTTTAGCTGTTACCTTAACTCTCTTTTTAGCTGATTTAATCTGTGGCATAGTTTTCACTCCTTTAAATCGGATTTCGTATCAAAAGTATTATCTATTTAATGCTAATGTATATTATCACAACTTTTGAAAAAAAGCAAGTATTTTTTTGTTTTTGGGCATACTTTTATTGAAAATGATGTAATATTAAGGAATTTCGGGTGGTTTATCTATGCAAAATCGAACAGATTTGGCGGTAGAAAGCTTTGAAAGCAGTGAAAAAACGCTTATCAGCGGAGTAACCGTTAAAGAGAAAAACGGCATAACTGTTGTCAGCGTAACAGATGAAAACGGCGCACGGGAGATAGGGAAGCCGATAGGTAAGTATATAACCGTTGAGGTTGAAAGCTTTGTTAACGACACCGATATTTTTGACGGCAGGCTTTCAAAAACGGCGAAAATATTAAAAAATCTTCTTCCTGCACAGTGCGACAATATTCTTGTTGTCGGTCTTGGTAATATGGATATAACGGCAGACGCGCTTGGGCCTAAAACAAGCGGATATGTTTTTGCAACGCGTCATATTTCCCCCGAGCTTCGCAGGCAGATGGGCTTTGAAAATCTGAAAAGCGTTTCCTCTGTCTGCACGGGTGTTCTCGGAGAAACGGGAATAGAAAGCGCAGAAATAATAAAGGGCATTGCGGACGTTATTAAGCCGTCGTGCGTAATTGCCGTTGACGCGCTTGCCGCCTCGTCTGCCGAAAGGCTCGGCACAACCGTTCAGTTTTCCAATTCGGGTATATCTCCCGGCTCGGGAGTGGGCAACCACAGATTTGAAATATCCGAAAAAACGCTCGGAGTTCCCGTAATTTCAATCGGTATTCCAACGGTTGTTTCAACCGCCGTTATTTCCGGCAGAGAGGATTCCTCTCTTTTCGTTACGCCTCGTGAGATAGACAGGCTCACCGAGCAGGGCGCAAAGCTTATCGGTATGAGTATTAATGTTTGTCTGCAACCCGATATAAGCGAGCAGGATTTGTATGCCCTTGTGGGATAAATTATATAATCCTTTCATATATATAATGTATATAGATTAATATAAATTATAACATTATATATGGTGTGTGAAATGAAAAAGGATATTATAATTTTTGCTTCAAACATAATAATTTTGTTTTGCGCAGTCGGAATTGTTGTTAATTTTTCTCCGCTGATTTCAAATGAGCTTTCCTCAATATCGTCTGAAATTTTGAAGCTTTCTCAGCCTTACGGCGCAGTAAAATCAAAGGCTCAAAAAGTTTCTTTAATATTCGGAACAAAAGAGGACAATAATAATAGTACCTCTCAGGAAGAGTCGCAGGAGGTTATGAACAGTTTTAACGCAGAGGACGGCTCTGCACTTACTGATTTAACTCAAACCCCCGAGGATATTAAGGCACTGATGGAGGCAGAGGAGCAGGTAATAGGCTCACAAACCGTTAAGGGCAAAACAAGCGAAGAAAGCTACACGGGTGGCGGAACAATAGTAGCTTATGATAATGTGCAGGTTCAAAGTAAAATTCCTTCGGATTTTTATTCGCTTGATATTGAATCGCTTTTAAATCAAAAGGCGGATTTGAAAATCGAAAACGCAACTCAGCCTACTGTTCTTATTTATCACAGCCACACAACAGAGTGCTATACTCTTCTTGATGTAGGTTTTTATACAGAGTCCACCGACCTGAAAACCAAGGATATAAACAGAAATATGGTTCGGGTCGGGGACGAAATCTGTAAAGTCCTCGAAGAACGCGGTATCGGCGTTGTTCACGATAGGGAGATACACGATAATTCATATAATGAAGCCTATGCGTCATCAAGAAAATCCGTTGAGGAATATCTCGAAAAGTATCCGTCAATCGAAATAACGATAGATGTCCACAGAGACAGCATTACATATAAGGACGGAACAAAGGTTAAACCAACCGTTGAGGTGAATGACAAAAAAGCGGCTCGTATGATGATAATATCGGGTTGTCAGCACGGCAATATCAAAAATTTTGAAAACTGGGAATATAATCTGCGCTTTTCAACTGCCGTAACGGATAAGATTAATTCCGAATATCCCGATTTGATGAGGCCCATTCTTTTTTCGGAAAGAAAATATAATATGGATTTAACTAAAAATTCCTTCCTGCTTGAAATCGGAACAGAGGGAAACACGCTTGATGAAGCGTGCTATTCGGCAAGGCTTTTCGCAGATTGCCTTGCGGATTTGATTTTGGAGGAATATGTTCAATAGTATTATAAAATAAGAATAATAAAGAAAGGTTGCAGTAAAATGAAAAAGCATCCCGTTTTTTCAACTCTTCTGCTCGGGGCGGTAATAGTCTTTTCGGGCATCAGCGTCGCGTATTATAACACAAAGTCGCTTGCCGTTGATGAAAATGCGGTATTGTTCAGCAGGGATGATGAGGGGATTTCCGTTTTGGATTTTAAAATATATTATAAGGATGTTGAACGGTTTTATGAGGATACTCAGCCGTATTTGCCTCAAAAAGCATATTCAACCGCACCATATATTGTGGGCGGAAAAGAAGCAGTTACTTATATAATGTATTATTAATATAAAATAAAGGAAGATGCACAATGTTTGAAACACTCGGCGGGGTGTTAAAAAGCAACGAAAAAGTTTAAAAAACTTGAAAAAAAGTGTTGACATTCGCGTTTTCATTTGGTATTATTAACAAGCACTTTGACGAGGGGAGCTAAGAGCGAACCGAGTGAGGGGTGCAAAAAGGACCTTGAAAATTAAACAACGACGAAAGTAAGGAACCCGATAAGATTCAAAAGAGTTTTATCTGTACTCGATACTAAAAAGGTATCAAAAGCAGTAATTGCGAACGAAAGTGTTCGAAAGAGCGCAAGCT
>JALEZT010000165.1 GCA_022772725.1 Eubacterium sp. | reverse complement strand
TCAGCCACAAATATATTACAGGTCATAGCGTCAACAGCTATACAATAACAGGTATTAGCTCAAATAAAACATATTATGTTAGAGTTCGCGCTTGGCGCAATTGGGACACGGGATATGTTTACGGTGCTTGGTCGGATAACGCAGTAGCAAAATAAAACATTTTTGTAGGGAGTGGCGACCTCGACACTCCAAAAATCAATCAAACCTTTAAAGGAACGCTGTCTCGGCGTTCCTTTTTATGTTTCACAACCGCAAAAAAACAATCATATCCCGTAGGGGCGAACTGCGTTCGCCCGCTTTTGCTTCAATGCGTTTCATACGGGAAAACACCGTAGGGTGTGGGCTTGCTCACACCTCTTATTCGGCAGGAGTAAACCCCTGCCCTACGAGGAATGCAAAAACCGAATGATATTTCACGGGGGAACATTAATTTTCACGCAAAAAAAAGACGGCTTAAAATAAGCCGTCTTTAATTTATTTACATTATGTATTTATGCAAATTAGTCTAATGAAGGAGCGCCAACAGGGCATGCACCTGCACAAGCACCGCATTCAATGCAAGTATCTGCATCGATCTCATACTTGCCGTCACCCTCTGAAATTGCACCTACCGGACATTCTGCTGCGCAGGCGCCGCAAGCAATGCAATCGTCTGAAATTTTGTATGCCATCAAGAACACCTCCTCTTCAAATTTAAAGAAACGCAAAATGCGATTTATTCTTCACTAATACTATATCATATAATTTTTAATTTGCAAGCACAAAATACAGTTAGTAGTAACTAATTTTTTATTCCGCACTATCTTCTGCTTCAACATTATGTCTGTTTCTCGGAAGAGAGCCTTTTTTAACAACAACGCACTCTTCACGGTTTACAACAACAGGAGCCGCACCCTCAACAGAGCTATTGAGCTGAACCTTAAGTCTGCCTGTTAAAAGATTTGAATCAACAACAACTCCTCTGCCCTCTCTGCAATCAACAACACTGCCGAGCGAAGGCGTTATTTTATCAAGATACTGATACGCTTCCTCCTCATATTTAAGGCAACACATAAGTCTGCCGCAGGTTCCGCTGATTTTAACGGGAGAGAGGCTGAGCCCTTGATCCTTTGCCATTTTGATTGAAACAGACTGAAAATCATTAAGAAATGTTGAACAGCAAAACGGTCTGCCGCAGATACCGATTCCGCCAAGCATTTTTGCCTCATCTCTTACACCTATCTGGCGAAGCTCAATTCTTGTTTTAAAGGTTGACGCAAGGTCCTTAACGAGCTCACGGAAATCAACGCGTGCGTCTGCCGTAAAATAGAAAAGTATCTTTGAGCCGTCAAACGCATATTCAACCTCCGAAAGGCTCATATCAAGCCCGTGATAAGCAATCTTTTCATTGCAGATATCATAAGCCTCTTTCGCCTTTTGAGCGTTTCTTTCAATCGTTTCCAAATCTTCCTTTGTTGCAATTCTGACAACGCTTTTAAGCGGTGCAACAATCTCACTGTCGTCAATCTGTTTATTTCCCTCGGCAACAACGGCACTTTCAATGCCGCGCGAGGTTTCAACAATAACTGCCGTTCCCGCTTCAAGACGCATTGAATTTGGGTCGAAATAATAAATTTTGCCCGAGTCCTTAAAGCGAACCGAAACAACTTCTGTCATCTTTTCCTCCTTATGTAACGGCAAAACCCAAACCGCATTTTACGGTGGCTATTGCCAAGCTGTTTATTATCTATCTTCCTGCCGCTTCGCGAAGCGAATAGCAGATTTTTGTTGTAAGCAACGCGGCATTAGCATTTTTATCTGCCGCATCAATTAAATTTTGCGTTGTGTTATAAAGATTAATAAGCTTAATCTTCGTCAGCTTATTCTTTAAAATGCCAACCGTTTCATTTTGACCCGAAAGCACTTCCCTGCCCGTGAGCGCATCACGGAGCATAATTTGAAGTAAATTCAAAGCGGAAAGCATATCCTGCCTGCTTTTTCCGAAGGCACTTACCGTTTTAAGCAGCTCATATTCATTATCGGCAGTTATGCCGAGCGCAATGGAATTTGCAAGACTTGTTATTTGAGCAAGTCTGCCGCCTTCAAGGCTTTCGAGCGCTTTTCCGATATTTCCGCCGAACGCGTTTACCGCACTGTATGCGCTTTTATAATCCGCATCCGGATTTATTTCGGTTATATAATCCGCGCCCGTTTTAGCATCAACACCGCTTATACTGAGCGTTACCGCCCTTGAAAGCACCGTTTCGAGCAACGCGGATTTATTAACTGCCGTTAAAATAAACATGGCATAGGACGGCGGCTCTTCAAGAATTTTAAGAAGAGCATTCTGCGCGCTTTCGCTCATACAATGGGCGTTGCCGAGAATATAAATTTTATATTCCGATTCATTAGGAGACATATAAACATCATTTATAACATCTCTTATAACATCAACATGAAACGATCTTGCACCGCCCGAAGCACTATACTCGAATATATCGGGATGAATACCCTTTTGTGCCTTTACGCATTGAGCACAGGAGCCGCAGGGCTTTTCGCCGCTTCCTCTGCAAACGAGAGCGCAGGAAATTTCACGAGCAAGCGTTCGCTTGCCTGTTCCCTCCTCGCCCTCAATAATTATTGCGTGGGGCAAACGCGAGGAATTGATAAGATATGAAATTTGCTCTTTAACCT
>JALEZT010000161.1 GCA_022772725.1 Eubacterium sp. | reverse complement strand
AATTGTAACTGTGCCTGAGCCGCCTTTGTATGCAACAACAAAGTTTTCTTCAATTGTTCCCGATGAGAATGAGAGAACGCTGATTGAATTTACAACCGAAGAAATATCGCCGAGTGTGTTGAAGAATTTACCCTGAGAATCCTGTGCGGGCATTGAAAGGATAACCTCTTTTGGCTGAATTGTGATTTCAATTGTGCCGTCCTGGTTATCTTTAACGCTTGCCATAAGAACATCGTCAGGAGTAAGAAGAGATTTTGTTACATCAATTTTCTTGTCGCTTACCGTATCAAGAGTTGGGTCAATGTTTCCGTTCGGAGGAAGCGCTTTAACGCCGCCCTTGAACAAGCCGCCTACGATTCCGGGAACGAGGCCGTCAAGCATAGAGTTTGATTTGCCCTCAACAAGAAGATTTTCAACATTTAAGGTTTCTTCGCCGAGAAGCTTATATAATGTGTGTGCATTGCCCTCTGCGGTGTAGTTTGCAGTTAAGGTTTTTGTGTAATCATAAGCTTCAACATAATAATTAACAACATCTTCAACAGAGGCAAATTCAACTCCGCCGTATGTACCTGCAACAAATTCATCAATTGTTACCACGTCATCGGATGGACCTGCATTTGCTTCGGTGCCTGCCGAATCGCCTTTGTAAAGAGAAACAACAAGAATAAGTGCAATAAATGTTATAACAAGAATTACTGCTAAAATCTTATTTACTGTATCGAGTTTTGATTTAACTTTCATATAAAAGTACCCCCTTGCCATATTATAATAACCTATTCTCAAAACTTTTTCAACATTTTTTTAAAATTTAATTAAATACTTGTGTATATTAATTGAAAAAAAGCGAAAAAAAGGGGAAAGAAAAGCGTGCGAAATCCCGTTGAGCCTCCGCACGCCGCCGAATATCATTTGTTTATTTTGCGCCCTTAACTGTTTCGGCAACTCCGTCTGCAAGACCTGCAAGGCCTTGAATTTCACTCGGAATAATAATCTTTGTTGCGTTGCCGTTTGCTGCGCTTGCAAATGCTTCAAGCGATTTAATTTTAACAACTGCGTCAGACGGATTTGCTTCGTTAATCATTCTGATACCGTCTGCCTCAGCCTGCTTAATTTTAAGAATTGCCTGAGCCTCGCCCTCTGCCTCGCGGATTTTCTGCTCGCGAACTGCGTCTGCGCGAAGAATTGCAGATTGCTTTTCTGCCTCTGCTTCAAGGATTTTTGACTCCTTAAAGCCCTGTGCTTCAAGGATACGGCTCTGCTTGTCGCCCTCTGCACGAAGAATGGCCTCGCGGCGTTCACGCTCTGCCTTCATCTGCTTCTCCATTGAATCCTGAATTTCTTTTGGAGGCAGAATGTTTTTCAGCTCAACGCGGTTAACCTTGATTCCCCACGGGTCTGTTGCTTCGTCAAGGATAGCTCTGATTTTTGTGTTAATAGTATCTCTTGAAGTAAGAGTTGCGTCAAGCTCAAGCTCGCCGATAATGTTACGAAGCGTTGTTGCGGTTAAGTTTTCAATAGCCGCAAGAGGCGCTTCAACACCGTAGCAATAAAGCTTCGGGTCTGTGATTGCAAAGAAAACAACCGTGTCTATTTTCATAGTAACGTTATCCTTTGTGATAACCGCCTGAGGAGCAAAGTCAACTATCTGCTCCTTGAGCGAAACGGCTTTTGCAATTCTGTCAATAAACGGGATTTTAACATGAATACCAGTGTCCCAGGTTGTTAAATATTTTCCGAGTCTTTCAATAACATACGCCTTTGACTGCGGAACAACCTTGATGTTTGAAAGTAAAAAGATGGCAACTATTAATAAGATAACAAAAAAGATAATAAAGCCTTTCATAATTTTTCTCCTTTTTTAATTATTTTGTTCTGCGGCGTCAACTATAAGCTTAACGCCTTCGATTTTTTCAACCGTAACAACCGTGCCCTCGGGAATATTGTTTCCGTTTTTGCTTCTCGCAGTCCAAATTTGATTGTCAACCTTAACCTGACCCGTTGCATCAAGATTTGATATGCTTTGAGTAACAACGCCGTTCATTCCAACATAGCGGTCTGCATTCGTTTTAACATATCCCTTTTTGTTCATTTTTCTTGCAATCGGCCAGAAAACCGAAAGGGAAATAACGGAAACTGCAACAAAAACAATGATTTGAACCGTAGGCGACACGCTGAACAGGCAAAGAATAAGAGCAACAACGCCTCCGAGCGCAAACCAGATTGATAATAGCTGAACGCTTGCAATTTCAACAATAAGCGCAACGGCAATAACGGCTGCCCAAACCCAAATCCAGTTCATACAATTTCCTCCTTTGCTTGTTTTTCGGAATTCCTGCATTAAGGGTAACTGAAATAAAAAACTCACACCAAAGGCGTGCCTTGATGTGAGTTCGTTTTTTTAAAACTATGCCCAAGGCGAAGCCCCAATTGACATAAGCAAGCGAGAGAAATCCGAACAAGCCTAAAACGGCTTGCTTTCGGCATATTTTCGCTTTTCGTTATTGTAAGGCGCCGGCCTAACTGCTTCCTCAAAGCAAAAATCTGCTCAAAATCAATTCCGTTTTAGGTCGCAGATTTTTTGTGAAACGGATTTTTCGTTAGGCAAGGCGCAAAACGCAGTTAATCCTTTCGGATTAACGAGTATTTTAACACAGCATAGCGGGAAATCCATTCACAAAAAACTTATTCGGATTTCTCTCGCTTGCTTAGCTGAATTTTTTAGGAAACTTTCCCTTAATGTTGGGCTAATTATACCACATATTGAGCAAAATGTCAAGATATCGCGAATGTTGTCCATATATGGAAAATAATTTGCTCTTGCAATCCCATTATAATATGATAAAATTAATAATTAGATATATTAATACCTATTTATAATGTCTGCAGTTTTTCAAAGCGGAAAAATTCGCAAACGCGAAAACGGGCAAAAAAATTTTTTAAAAATTTCGGAAAAATTATGAGAAAAAAAGAGAAAAGCACAATCAGAAAAATTGAACAGAAAAAAACGGAAAG
>JALEZT010000160.1 GCA_022772725.1 Eubacterium sp. | reverse complement strand
AAATAAACAACCGAGCTTCCGCCTGCAAGCGTGTGAAGCGAGGGGGTGGGTCTGCTGTTGTATAAAAAGTCGCTTTCATAGTCGTCCTCGATAATAAGGCTTCCCGTCTCTGCCGAATGGCGAACAAGCTGTGCACGCCTTTTGTTAGGCATAACATCGCCCCATTTTGTCATATGAGAGGGGGAAACATAAATTATTTTAGCGTCCTTATCTCTGTAATGCACCTCAAAGCCGTAATCCTTAAAGAGCCCTGCGCCCATAACAAAGCTTTTGTCGGGGAATGAAACAGTCTCCCGTTCCTCAATGAGAGAGCACAAAACGGAAAGCAAGCTTTGAACGCCTGCGCCTATAACTATCCTGTCTGCGCCTGCGGTAATGTTTCTTGCAGAAAGAATATAGCTTGAAAGTGCCTCGCGAAGCTCGGGCTCTCCCTGCGGCTCACTGTAAGATAAAAGCCTTTCGTCCTGCCGAAGCGCACTTTTTATGTATCTCCTCCAAAGGTTAAAATCAAAGCTTTCTCTGTCTGCCGATGAGGAGCTGAAATCATAAATTGCCTTTTTCTCTTTTTTGTTCGGCTCCGCCGCGTTTTTTCTTGTTATCCTGTGGCAAACATAATATCCGCTCTGCGGCTCACTGATAATGTATCCGTCTGCCGAAAGAGCAAAATATGCGTTTTGAACGGTTGTTCTGCTAACGGAAAAGAGCTCACTCGCCTTGCGTATTGAGGGAAGCTTTGCGCCGTAGGCAAGCTGTCCCGTTACAATTTCGTTTTTTATGCGGTTGTATAATTCATTATATTTGTTCATAACTGTACCTTTAATTTTCATTAAATCAGTGTATTTATTTAAAGACACATTTATTATATAATTAATTATGCTTAAAATCAATATAGGTGTTGAAAATAACTGCTTTTGTGCTAAAATATATTTATAGAAATGTAAAGAGAGGAATCATTATGTCTGAAATTATTTATACTCTTGAAGGCGGTATATACTTTAATATAACAAATAAATGCCCTTGCAGCTGCTCGTTTTGTATTCGCTCAAAGGGCGAGGCGGTAGGCGATGCAAAGCGCCTGTGGCACGATGCTCAGCCAACCTTTGAGGATGTTAAAGCCGCAATTGATAATTATGATTTTCATAATGCCGAGGAGGTTGTTTTCTGCGGCTACGGCGAGCCTACGAGTGAGCTTGACCTCTTGCTCAAAACCGCCGGATATCTTAAAAGCCTTTATCCGTCTATGAAATTAAGGCTCAACACAAACGGCCTTTCGGATTTAATTAATAAGCGACCAACGGCAAAGGATATATGCGAGGTCATTGATATTATATCCGTTTCGCTCAATGAAACCGATTCCGATAAATATGACGAAATAACACGCAATATTTTCCCCGGAAAAGCATTTAACGCAATGCTTGACTTCACAAGGGATTGCGTTGCCTGCGGCAATGATGTCAGAATGACTGTTGTTGATGTCATTTCAAAGGAGGATATTGAAAAATCCCGTGCAATCTGCGAGGCGTGCGGAGCAAAATTCCGTGTTCGCTCATACGCAAAGGGAAGATAAAAACAATTTAAATCATCAAAAAACCGCTTCGGAAGCCTATGCAACCAAAGCGGTTTTTAATTTTAATCCGTTAATTCAACAATTTCCTTTATGCTTTTTTCAGCCGCCTTAACAAGTGAATCAGTTGAATTGATAATTGTTTTTTCATAGCACTGGCTTATTGCCTGCGTCAGTCCGATTATAATCATAAACAGTATAATCTGCTTCGGAGAGTTGAAAATGTAATCGGTCAGTCCGAAAAGCAAAAGCAAAAGCAGGCTTGTGAAAACGCAGAAAACAAGGTCAAACTTTTTGCCGTTGTTTGCATTGATTTCAAGAAGCTTTCCGAAGGCACATAAAACAATAACGAAAAACATTATCAGTCCAACTATTCCGAGCTCTGCCCATATTTCAAGAACAAAGTTGTGAGCGTGAGGCTTGTTAAGATTGTATATCGCCATAAGCGTGTTTCCCGTGCTCTCACAACCAAAGCCGAGACCGCTTATAAAGACCCTTGTGTTGTCGGTTATATAATCAAAAACGCTTTCCCATATCTTAAAATGATTTATTGAGGATTTTTTTGCTTCTGCACCGCTAGCGATATTTCCGGCAGACGGAGCAATTCCGCTTTTTTTAATTGTAAACGCCAAGCCGTATCTTGCAAGTATGGAGGGAACAATAATACTAACCGTCGGAAGAAAAATTTCAAATAATTCCCTTGCGTGCCTTTTTGCAAGAATGATAAACATAAATATCCAGCCGAAAAGAGCAATAACACAGCCCGCTCTCGTCATAGTTGAGCTAATTCCCGCGCTGATAAAAACATTCATCAAAAAATAAAAAAGCTTATCCTTTTTTGTTTTTGCGTTAAGGAAAAGATATATGGATATGGGATATGTAAACACCATATATGTTGCAAGCAGGTTGGGGTTAGAGAAAAATCCGCTTGCTCTGTCTGAAAAGGTGTTTGTTCTTATTTCAAAGGGAAGCCAGGTGTAAACCGCCTTATCTATGTCCCTGTAAAACGGAGTAACAACAACAAGCGATTTGCTTATATATCCCATTTTATTGAAAAGGTGCGTAAGTATTTGAATTGTACCGAGTATTCCGTTAATGCCCGCGCTGACGGTTATAACCTTTAAAATATTGTCTATCTTTTCTCGTGTGTTTGCAAGATTATAAATCATAACCTGAATAAGAAACATACCCCACCATAAGCCTGCGGTGCCCAAGGTGTCAAGCTTCGTGTCAGACCATAAAACGCTAACAAGCGCAAGCGTCATAAACATCATTTGAAGCTTGCCGAGTGTTCCAACCTTTGCTTTTCTGCCCTCTCTTGTCCATTGCCTTTTAAATACAATAAAACCGATAAAAAGTATAAACGGGCTTATGTATTCGGGAAGAATGGGGAAAAGAAAAAGCGTTGCAAGAAGCCAAGCCCATCCGGGATTATTCTTATATTTAAGCTTCATCAAATTTATTTTTTCGTTCATATTTAGCATCAAAAACCTTTCGTGCCGAAATAAAAAGGAACAAATAATATAAACATTTCTTAATGGTTTTACCATAAAACATAAAGATACCGTTAAATTATAATACTACAAAATGCGTTTCTTTTCAACATAAATATTTTTCCACAGAATATTGCCGGCATATTATAGTAAAATTATATTAATATTAAGTTAAATATTTGTTATTGAAAAACAAAAAGCGTTATTGTATAATTAATAGGTATTAAAATTTTTGTGAGGTATGTTATGAGTGATAAAGATTTTGAAAAAGATAATATAAACGGCGAAAACGGCGTGTCCTCAAATCCCGAGCCTGCCGACAGCGAAAGCAGTAAGGCTGATTATGAAGAGGAAAGCTCTTGGGAATTTGAAGCGTCTGCGCCGTCGCTTAATGCAGATTTTCTTCAATCCGCCGGTGATGCCGAAATTAAGGTTGAGGCTCCTCAGTATTATGCTCCCGAGCCTGCCGCGCCGCAGGCAAATCAGGTTGCCTCAAAGGATATCGTTATAAAAAAAGAAAAGGTAACGGTTATTCTTTCTTCGATAATTGCGGTTATCGTTATTGCAATTATTGCGGTTCTCGGCGTGCGTTATTATACGGTGCCCAACAGCGACGAAAGAATGAATCCCGGTAATATTGCCGTAACAATAGGAAACACCGATGTTTCTGTCGGTCTTTATAATTATTATTATGACAGTATTGTTTATGAGTACACCTATTATGCCGCTTACGGATATTATGATTTAGACACAACAAAGGATTTCGGCGCACAGTTCACAAAGGATGAAGAGGGAAATGAGCTTTCATGGGAGGCTTATTTCCGTAAGCTTGCCTTGCAGCGTTTAACCAATTACACAATGAATTATGAAAAGGCTCTTGAAGCAGGCATAACTCTAACGGACGAGCAAAAGGAGCAGATAGACAGCCAGCTCGAATCAATCAAAGAGCAGGCAAGCTCCGAAAATAAAAGCGTAAACGAATATGTTAACGAGAAGTTTGGAGAAAACTGCGGTCTTGAAACATTAAGAAAATTCCTTGAACAGTATTTTATCGCAGGAAATTATTATAACCGCTCAACCATTGAAAACAGACCGAGTGAAGATGAGGTCAACGCATATTTTGATGAAAACAGCAATAAATATCAGTCCTGCTCAATTGCTTTAATTGAGCTTGAATACGATACAACCGATGACGACACAAAAGCAAAGAGCATTGAAAATGCTAAAAGCTATATGTCTAAAATAACAGATGTTGAGTCAATGAAGGGTGTTATGCCCGAGGCCTCTGCAAGCCTTATTGAGCAGTATGTTTCGGCAGGATATTTTGAAACTCAGGAGGAGGCAGTTCAAACTCTGCTTGATTCTATCGAATCAACCGAAACAAGAACAAATTTTGAAAGCTATTTTGATGAGGATACTGCAAATTGGCTTTTCGATGAGGCAACTCCCGTTAATTCGGTAAATTATTTTGCAAGCGAGGATTACGGTATTGTTTATGTAATTCTTAAAACTGCACAGCCCGTTCTTGACGACGCGCAGGTTTATTCCGTAAGGCATATCCTCATAACTCCTGCAAACTCAGAGGACGAAAGCACCTCTTCAACAGAAACGGGCTACACCGACGAGCAGTGGGCAAATGCGCTCAGCAAAGCAGAAGCGATAGTTGATGAATATAATAAGGGCGAGAAAACAGAGCTTGCCTTTGCAGAGCTTGCCGAGGAATACAGTGAGGACACAGAATCAACCTCTGCCGGTTCAAGCGGTCTTTACGGCGGCGGCTATGAGGGCACCCATATCGGAGAAATGGTTTCCGAGTTTGAAGGCTGGGCGGTTGATTCCTCACGCAAATACGGAGATGTTGATATCGTTAAGAGCGAATACGGCTATCATATTATGTATTTTATTTTTGCAGGTCCCGAGTATTATTATAATGCTCAAACGGATTTGGCAGAGGAAAGAAATAATGAAGAAATAAAGAATTATCCGTCAAAAGAAAGAGCAGGAATGAAAAATGTTCATATTGCAAAACCGGGCGATGATAAGATTTATTCCGCTTCAACCTCACATTGATAAAAATTTTACTTGTAATATTAATCGTTTTAGTGTAAAATGATATATAATAACTTACTTGATTAGGCAGGATGGAAATATGGCTAAAAAAGAATTAAATGAAGATATTTTAAGCGGAGGCTCAATTTCGGAAAGCGCAAAGCCCGATAAGGCGGCAAAAAAGGCCGAAAGCAAGGCTAAAAGCGCTGAAAAGAAAGCAAAGAAAACCGCTGAAAAAAGGCAAAAGCTTGAAAGCGAAATTAAGGATTTGCGCGCAAAGCTGAACGAAGCAACAGACGAAAAGGAAAAAAAGGCTCTTGAAAAGAAATTAACAGGTGCCAAAAATAAGCTTGCAAGCCTTAACGGCAAAAAAACAGGCGTTGCTTCAAACAGTGCAAAAACAATTAAATCCGTTGTTGCGGTTGTTGTTGTTATCGCATTGCTTGCCGCTTATGTGGGCACGGGTGCAGTCCGTAAGGGCTTTATCCATTCAACTCTTCAATGGACAACAGGTATAACTGCCGTAACCGTTAAGAGTGATGACGGCGATAAAATCAGAATCCCCGTTTCAACCTTTAACTATTATTTTGCAACAACATATAATCGGCTTATGCAAACGAAGCAGTCTTATGAGCAGTACGGAATTGATCCCGCACAGGCAAATCTTGATGTTGATTTTGATAAGCCTCTTTCAAAGCAAACAACAACTAATGACGATGATGAAACAGTAACCTGGCTTGAATATCTTTATGAGCAGGTTGTTGATTCAATCGAAAACGTTTATACATATTATAATGAAGCAGTTAAGGCCAACGGCGGCGAGGATCCCGAAATAACAGAGGAGCAGCAGTCGGAGCTTGACGAAACAATTGCAAGCTATAAGGAAACTGCAAACGGCTATGGTTACACTGTTTCCGGCTATCTTGTTCAGGCAATGGGCAGAGGCGTAACAGAAAAGGTGTTCCGCCGCGAAGCAACAAGAGCATATATTGCCCAGAATTATCAAGAGGAATTAAATAATCAGCTTGCCGAAAAAGAATATACCGATGATGATTATGTTAAGTATCAAGAGGAAAATCCCGATGAAATGAATGCCGTTTCATTCAGAATTTTTGAATGTGCAAACGAGGATGAGGCAACAGAATTTAAGAACGCTCTTAAATCAAACGGCTCAAATTTTACCGCTCTTGCCGAGCAGTATGCAGAGGATGCGTATAAAGGCATTTATTCACAGGATGAGGCTTCAACAAAGCTTTATGCAACAAGAGCGTCTCTTGAATCTGCCGGCGGCTATGCAATTGCAACCGCAAACCATAACCACGAGGAAGGCGAAGAGCATTCGGAAGATGAAGAATTAGAATATCCCGGACTTGATTGGCTTTTCAGCACAGACCGTAAGGCAGGCGATATTTATCAGTATTCAACCTCTGTTGTTTATGTAATTTCTCCTGTTTCTCTTGCAGAGGCTCAAACAGTTGATGTTCGTCATATTCTTATCGCTCCCGAAACAGATGACGACACAGACGCAATAGACGCAACCTCAGAGCAATGGCAGGCGGCTTATGATAAGGCGCAGGAAATCATTAATGAGTTCAATTCCGGCGATAAAACAGAGGATAGCTTCGCAGCACTTGCAGGCACCTATACTGCCGACACAGGCTCAGCCGATAACGGCGGTCTTTATGAGAATGTTGTTCCCGGTCAAATGGTAACACCGTTTGAATCCTGGTGTCTTGATTCAAGCCGTCAAAGCGGGGATTTGGGAATTGTTCAAACCGAATTTGGCTATCATATTATGTATTTCGTTCAGTCAACCGGCACTCCTATTTGGAAAACAGTTGCACAAACAAATCTTGCCGCGCAGGATTCAACCTCGGCTACTGAAGCTCTTGAAGAGTCTTATACTGCTGAATTGAATTGGTTCGGTAAGTGCTATATTGAAAAGGATACAGATATAGATTCATAATGTAATTAAAAGAGGTTGCATTGCAGCCTCTTTTGTGCTTTAAATTTAAAGATAAAGGAGGAGCGGCTGTGAGCAGTAAAGAGGATATTAAAAAGTTAAAAGAGCAGATTTCTCGCCTAATGGCTGCTCTTGAAGATGTTAATTTTGAGTGTCAGCGTCTTGAAATAATTAATTCTAATCTTGATTTTCAGTTAAAGGAAGCAAACAGAGAGTTAAACAGAAATATAGCCGTTCTTCAAGCACTTGAAGAAGAAAACGAAGCACTCAAAAAGCAGTTGGGTAACGGTAATTAATTATGGAATATGCTTTAAACACTAATCAGTTAAGGGAATATGCGCTAAGGCTTAAAGCGGGCGACAGAGTTGTTCTTTCGGGAAAGGTTTATACCTCTCGCGATGCCGCGCACAAAAGAATTGTAAGTGCTTTAAATAACGGAGAAAAGCTTCCGTATGATTTAAAGGACGCGGTTATATATTATGCAGGGCCAACCCCTGCACCCGAGGGACTTGCCGTTGGTGCCTGCGGACCCACAACCTCAGGCAGAATGGATGTTTTTGCTCCTCTTTTGCTTGACAAGGGAGTTTGCGCAATGATAGGCAAGGGCGAAAGAGATGAAGCGGTGTGCGATGCAATTAAAAGAAATAATGCCGTTTATCTTTGCGCTATCGGCGGAGCAGGTGCGCTTGCATCAAAATGTATAACTCAATGTGATGTTATAGCCTATGAAGATCTTGGGTGTGAATCTGTTAAAGAGCTTATGTTCAATAGCTTTCCGCTAACGGTTGCAATTGACTGCTCAGGCGGAAATGTTTTTAAAAGAGAGTGAATAGAGTTGAAGCCATGTATCGCTTGATATATGGCTTTTATTTTGCTATAATAAATTTATCTTATTGAAAGGTAATTGAATTTATGAAAAAAACCGTGAAAAAATTATTTTGTGCCTGCCTTTGCGGCGTGCTCGTTTTTTCCTTTTCCTCCTGCTATGCAGAAAAAGACACACTTAATTTGGAGGAGATTTTTACCGATATGAGTAAAATATCATACAGTAGGGATTATACAGAGCTAAAAGCAAATAAAACAAATAAAAACAGTAAATGGCGTCAGGGTATGGTTTCGGGAAACGGCTTGCAGGGCTTTGTTGAAAGCGGCTCGCCTTATTCGGATACCTTCATTTTCCAAAATATGCACTTTATTCTGCCTAATCAAAATCAGCGTACCTGCCCCGAAACATATAATGAGCTTGAAGCGGTTAAGCAGGCAATAGTAAACGGCGAGGATATTGTTGATAATGCAAGCTATGATGATGTTTACCGTTATCATCCGGGCGGTCAGTTGAGAATTGACGGCTCAGGCAAGGGTATGTCCGATTACATAAGATATACCGATTATGAAACCTCGCAGGTTGGAGTATGCTATGCAGATAAAAACGGCGTGTGGGAAAGGAAATCCTTTACCTCAATGGCAGACGGAGTTGTTATAACAAAAATTTCCTCCTCCAACACAGGCACAAAGGTAAATATAACCCTTTCCTATGATGATATTTCAACGCTTGCTAACTTTGGAGAAAGCGACGAGGTTAATTTAAAATATAAAAAGATAACAGGGGATAATGCAGATTATCTTTCAATCGTTGCACATTATCCCGATTATGAAAACAGTGAGCTGAAAAACGGCGGCTATTCAACATTAACCTATGTTGTTTCGGACGGCTCAAATAAAAAGATTGAGCTTAAAAAGCAAACCGAGGAAGCTCAGTTTAGCGGAGAAAACTGCGGAATTGATATTTCAGACGCCGAGAATGTTTATCTTATAACCGTTTCAGACAGAACTTATAATATGGGCTCATATTCCGATTTTGAAAATCAAAGCAGCTATGAGCTTCTTGATTCCTTATATGAAAAAGCAAAAGGTGTTGCCGATAAATATACCGAAAACGGCTCGTTTAATTATGACCTTGCGCTTCAAAATCATCTTGATATTTATCAGCCGCAGTTTGATGCGGTAACACTTAATCTTGAAGATAGCACAGAGTCAAACGAAAGCCTGCT
>JALEZT010000117.1 GCA_022772725.1 Eubacterium sp. | reverse complement strand
GCCCTGCGATATAATCAACAAAAATAAATGCTTCGGGGCGCTGATGCCTCGAAGCATTTTTATTGTTTAAAACATTTTATTTAGAGCGTTTTTTAAGAATTAACGCCGCCGCGCCGAGCGCAAGCACCGCAGGGACAGCCGCTGAATACGAAGCACCTGTGTTTGGAGAGGTTTTCTTTTTCTCCTCCTTCTTTTCGGGCTTGGCATCTTTATTCTCCGAAACGGCTTGTGAAGGCTTTTCTCCCTCGTCCTCATCTGCAAGCGGAAGATAAACGGAAATTCCGAAAACCGCGTCTGCCGTTGCATAATATTCATCGTAATCCGAGATGAAGCCGCCCGTTTCCTCATCAAAGAAATTATTGATTAAAATATCGTATATTTCATCCGCCTTTGCCTTGTTGCCGTCTGCCGAATAAGCGGCAAGCGCAAGAGCCGTTGAATCTGTGTTTGCTCCGTAATTTGAATATCCCTCGTTTGTTTTATACGCTTCAAGCAGTGAAAACGCATCGCTTATATACTGCTGATATTCCGCCTTTAACGGCATAAGCGTTAAAATAAACATTGCAAGGTCGTCGGGCGAGGTGCCATAGCCACCCCAAAAATCCGTTCCGCTTCCCAAGGTGTAATAGCCAAGCATTTCCTCGCAAAGCGTCTCCTTCGTTTCGTCCAATCCCGTAAGAACACACGCCTGAACCGCGTAATAATAGGAATAAGGAGTTCCCGAGCAATCGGTAGCATCTGCCTCTTTAAGCATTTCAACAAGGTTGAAGCCGTAAAAATCAGCAGGATTTTCGCCGAGCCCTTGCAGATTGCAAATAACCATTCCCAAATCCTTTATTCCCGAAAGAGTGCCTGCTTCAAGAGCCTCTTTTACCGAAGCAAGATAATCCGCCTTATAGGCTGAAGCATCTGCACCGGAAATAATGTAGATACAAAAATCCTTTGAGTCGCTGACTGTATATCCCGTTTCGCCGTACACGCCGTCAAAGGCGAAGGAAACAGAGGACTCAATAACCTTTTTTGCATCATTTTTTGTTGCTCCGAATACTGTTTGCGATGCAGACAAAACAAGTATTACCGCAAGGAGCGCTGATAAAGCTTTCTTCATAACAATAACCTCACCGTTATATTTTATTTGTGCCTCAAACGGATATCCTGGCTCGCGCTTGCCTCGCCTGCGCCTTCCCCCTTTGAGAGCCGATTTCGGCTTGCTCGGCTGACCTTGGAGTGGTATTCGCAGGTTTGTGTCGCATACAGTAGAGTGAGCTGCTGCGGAATAGGGCAATGATATTTGCCTTTAACCGCATTCCCCGTGAAAAATTCAGCTGTTTTTCTCGGCACATCAAGATTATATTCCCAAAGATAAGCATTGTCAAACACAAATAATAATGTTATTATATATTTATGAAAAAAATTAATTTTAAAGAGAACAAAAAGAAAATAATCATTGCCGTTTTGGTTGCGGTTTTGTGCGTTTGCACGGCTTCGGGAGTAATAATCGGAGCAGAACAAAAAAGAAATGCGCAAGAGAAAACGCCGACTTCATCTGCTTTGCAGACCGCCTCATCAATTGAAGCGCAATCGGAAAACGAAACGCAATCGGAAAGCGAAACGCAGGAGGCGCAAAGCGAAAGCACCTCAAATGCGCAGACGAAGGCAGAAAAAACAACAAAAAACGCAACCACCGAAAAGGCGCAGACTACACAATCGGAGAAAAGCACCGAGCCTGAAATTAAAAAGGTCTGCGTTACCGTTACAATTAACTGCAAGCACGCCGCCGAATACGGCGCAAAGGTGCCCGATTATTTCGTTTCGGGTGCAAAATACACCGCCGAGCAGGGCGCAACTGTTTTTGACGCGCTTGAAAGTGTTTGCGCTGATAACGGGCTTGCGATTGAATACAAGAGAAAAACATATATTGAGGGCATCGGCGGACTGAAAGCATTAGATTGCGGAGCTTCAAGCGGCTGGACATATCGCGTTAACGGCGAGCTTATAATGAAGGCGGCAAGCAAATGCGAGCTCAATGACGGCGACAGAATTGAATGGATATATGTAACAGATGCTTCGCAATAGGGCAGAAATTTATTCCCGCAGAAATAAACGAGAAAACACCGTCTCCCCTACGGTGTGAATTGCGTGTTGTTTTCGTAGGGGCGAACTGCGTTCGCCCGCTTTTTTTATGCTTTGGCATACACAAAAACGCTTTGGATTGAATTTCCAAAGCGTTTTGCAGCGTGTAGAAAAAGCAATATAACAAATTTCTACACGCTGGGAGACTTCGAGAAATGGAACTGAATTTCGTTTTCTTGCGAGCGGGAGCTGTACAAAGGTACTGCCCCCGAGCAAAAAACGAAAAACGCTAAATGCCACAGAAGCCTTTGCTTCTGCGGCATTTCCTTATTACGCTTAAATCATAAAAAGGAGCGTCGGGGTCGCCGCTCCCTACAAATTATTGCAAATACATTTTTGATATCAGCGTGGTTCAGACCACTTTATCGACAGTCTAACGCTTTGGATATTAATCCAAAGCGTTTTGATTTATATTTCCCACTGCATAACCGTTTTGCCGAAAATCTTATGCGTGTCCTTTTCAAAGGCATTTTTCAAATCCGCAATACTGCGAACGGGATTAACCGAATTAATAAGATTGCCGAGATAATCAATTATTTCGGGATTTGAATTATACATTTCAACAGTTTTGATGAAATCAGCCCGTCCGCTTCTTGATGAGCCGAAAAGGCGCAAGCCCTTTTCAAGTATCATTCTTGTGTTTATCGGAACGGGATATTCCGAAACGCCCAGAGCGGAAATTGTTCCCTCCGGCTTTATTAAGCCGATAATCTGCTCTATTGCAACAGGGCTTGCATTACCGCCGACACATTCAAACGCATGGTCTATCTGCAAATCCTTTGGAACTGCGCTAACGATAAAAACATCGTCTGCAAAGGTGAAATCCGAAAGCTTATCGGCAGAGGTGCCGAAGCAATAAATTTTTGATTCGGGAAAACGCTTTTTGAGCAAAAGCGAGGTTATATATCCCAAATTCCCGTCGCCCCAAACACCGATTATATCTCTGCGCCTATGGGCAATTTCATCAAACCTTGAAATTGCGTGCATAGAAACGGAAACAATTTCCGTAAACGCCGCAACATTCATATTGATATTTTCGGGCAGCTCAACAAGTCGCTCGGGCTCTATTTCAACATATTCCTGCAAAAAGCCGTCCATTGTTGAACCGCAGAATTTTGATGAGCGCAGATAATTTTCCGCCGTAAATTCATCTGTTTCAACAGGCTTGTTTGGAATCATAACAACCCTTGCGCCCGCCTTAAACCTGCCCGACGGGTCAAAAACAACCTCGCCCGCGCCCTCGTGAATAAGTGCCATAGGAAGCTTTTCGGCAAGCACCTTTGCGTCTCTTGTGCCTAAATAATATCTCATATCTGCATTGCAGATTGAAAGATGCGTTGGCCTGACAACTGCGTTTTTGCCGAAAATATCAATATCCTCAAACGCAATTTCAAATCTTCGGGGAGCAGAAAGGCGAAAAACCGTGTTAATCATCTGCCTCGTCCTCCAACAAAGATTTTGCAACCCTCATATCATAAGGATATGTTATTTTTATATTAAAGGTTTCGCCGTCAACAAGCGCAACATTTTCTCCCTTTAAAACAAGGATTTTTGCCGCGTCTGTTAAAATATCCTTTTCCTCTGCCGTTAAAGAATTATAGATTTCTTTAAGCTTTAACGCCTTAAAGGATTGCGGAGTTTGACCCTGATACATTATACTTCTGTTTGGAATACTGCTTATCGTTTTGCCGTTTTGCGCCTCAACAATAGTATCCGTTGCAGGAATAACCGTGTCGCACGCGCCGTATTTTTCGCAGGTCTCGATATTTTCCTTTATAATTCTGTGAGTAACAAACGGGCGCACGGAATCGTGAGTAACTATAACGGTGCTTTCGTCAAGCCTTCCCTGCTTTTCAATATATGAAATTGCATTCATTATAGTTTCGTTTCGCGTTGAGCCGCCCTCAATAACCTCAACCCTGTCCTCTGCCGGCGCAATATGCTTTTTGATAAGATTTTTAGTGTGCTCAACCCATTGCGCAGGGCAAAGAACTATGATTTTTTCGAATTCCGGGCAGGTGTAAAACTTCTCTATTGTGTAAACAATAATCGGCTTTCCTTTAAGATTAAGATATTGCTTTGGCTTGTCTCCGCCCATACGCGAGCCGACACCGCCGGCAAGAATAACTCCGTAAACCATATATTTCACGCTCTTTTCTTTTTATATTTATATAATCTGCTACCCTTATATTATCGCAATGCGTTATACATTTCAAGAATATTTTCTTTTGTTAATGCTATGGGATTTCTTTCCATAAGCATACTCATACTTTTTTCGGTTAATTGAGCTATCTGCTCATCTGTTGTGCAGCCGATTTCGGAAAGGCGGCATTTCATTCCCATTCTTTTTTTCATTGCCGTTATTTCCTCTGCCATTTCATAGGCGTTGTTAAAGCCGCAATCCCTTGCAAGAGCGGTTATTCTGCCGTCTGCATCGGCGTTTTGGGCATTGAATTTTATGAAATAATCAAGAGTGAAGGCACACGCCTCGCCGTGCGGCACGCCGTAAATATTAGTCAGCGGAAAGGAGCAGGCGTGGCTTCCCGTTGTTCTGGGATGTGAAAAGGCAACGCCGGCAACTATGCTTGCCTCTGCCATTTTTTCACGCGCGGTTAAATCAGACGGCTCGTTATATGCCTTTTCGAGCCATTCAAAAACAAGGCGCGCCGCATAAACCGAGCAGGCGGTGCAGATAGGCTGATTAAGAGTGCTCCAATAGCTTTCAATTGCGTGGCTGAGAACATCAAGGCCTGTTGAAGCCGTTATCTGCTTCGGAACACTCAAAGTCAGCTCGGGGTCTATAACCGCAATTTTGGGATACATTGCGGGGTCATTCATCGGCTGCTTAATGCCCTTTTCCATATCTGTTAAAACAGAAATATTAGTAACCTCGCTTGCCGTTCCGCTTGTTGTTGTGAAGGCAATCATAGGTATTGCCTCATCTGCGCTTATCGGCTTTCCGCCTGTGTGATAAGAGGAGATTTTATCGCTTCCCTTGGCAATGGCGCACGCCGCCTTACAGCAATCCATAGGCGAGCCGCCGCCGAGCGCAACTGCAAAATCCGCGTTTATTTCTCTTAAAGCCGCAGTGCAATCATCAACATTCTGCGTTGTGGGGTTTGGGCGAATATCGCTGAAAACCGCCTTTATCGTTCCGTTTGAAGCATTAACAAATTCATCTGCAATGCCGTTTTTTGCAAAGCTTTTTGAGCAAACAAGAACGCCTCTTGTGCCGCCTATTTCTTTTATATATTCAAAAATATTATGCCTTTTGCCCGAGCCGAAGGCAATTTTTACGGGCAGGTTAAATTCCCAGTTCATACAATCACTCACCTTAGGGTAACGGTAATAATCCGAACCCGTCAAAAATGTAGTATTAAAGCGATATTTGTCGCTTTCGCTGTTGCCTTGCGCCAGCAAGGCTGCCATCTCAAGACACCAAATCTCATCTTTACTCCAAGCATTTTTGATGCTTCGCAGTTTAGCGTGTGCTGATTTGGTCTTAATCAAGGCACAAAACACAGTTAATCCTTTCGGATTAACGAGTATTTTAACGAAGAGTAAGGGCAAATCTGCCACGATAAACCGTGGTTCGGATTATTACCGTTACCCTATATAATTTTATTTATTTTACCACTATTATAATTATCAATCAAGTTGAAAAAGAAATTAATATCGTTTATAATATCAACGCATTACATAATTAAGGAAAAAAATATGGCTAAAATGAAAAAATTATCATACAACCACACTCTTACGGCGTGCAGTCTTTCCTATGTTTCGCAGGCAATTGCCGCAACCTTTCTGCCGCTTTTGTTTATCAGATTTCAAAACGAATTCGGCTTTTCGCTCAAAAGCCTTACAGGGCTTATCACGATAACCTTTTTTACGGAAATTATTATTGATGCGGCAAGCCCGTTGTTTATAAAATCGCTTGGTTACAGGCGTTCAATGATGCTTGCAAACATTCTTTCCGCGGCAGGCCTTGCAGGGCTTTCCTTTTTGCCCGACGCGTTTGAATCAAAATATATCGGGTGTGTTATCTGCGTTATTCTTTACGCAATCGGCGGCGGCTTTGACGAGGTGCTTGTTTCCCCGATAGTTGAAGCCTGCCCAACGAATAACAAATCGGGTGCAATGGGAGTTGTGCACTCCGCATTTTCAATCGGCTGTGCCTCTGTTGTTTTGCTTTCAACGCTGTTTTTCAACACCGCAGGAATAGATAAATGGCGCGTGCTTGCAATTTTATGGGCGTGTGTTCCGCTTTTTAACGCATTTTATTTCTGCTTTGTTCCCATAAGAACGCTTGAAGAGGAAAAGGGACGGGGCAAATTCTCCGATATGCTTAAAAATCCTCTTTTCTGGCTTTTGGGCATAACTATGGTTTGCGCAGGCGCAAGCGAGCTTGCAATGAGCCAATGGGCTTCCGCCTTTGCAGAGGCAGGACTTAAAGTTTCAAAAACAACAGGCGACCTGCTCGGCCCGTGCGCCTTTGCGGTTTTAATGGGCCTTTCGCGCATTATTTATGCAAAAATCAGCGCAAAAAACGATATTGCAAAAATAATGTCTGCCGGATGTGTTCTTTGCATTGCCTCTTATTTTGTTGCCTCCCTTTCGGGAAATGCCTTTATTGCGCTTTTGGGCTGCTGCTTTTGCGGAATTGCCGTTGCGCCTATGTGGCCCGGTGCGTTTTCGCTTGCCGCAAAGCACATTCCGAATGCTTCAACGGCTATGTTTGCCGCCTTTGCGCTTTTGGGGGATTTGGGCTGTACGACGGGGCCTACTCTTGTTGGCTTAATTTCACAAAGCAGCTCAGACAATATTTCACGCGGCCTTTTGTTTTCCTCCGTTTTGCCCGCAATTATGCTTATCTGCCTTGTTTTCATAAGAAAATTTGCGTCGGCGGATAAAAAATAGTATTTATTATAAAAAACGCAGGGTAACGGTAATAATTTTTTTGCATTGCAGGCATCTGTTTTTCGATTTTTACCTCTCTTCACGGTTGCCAAAATAAATATATTTATTATTTTATATAAAATATTATTGAATTATTTGAAATAATTTGGTATATTAGAAATGTTTAGAATAGCCGATAGTGTTTTCGGTTTTCATTTCAGTTGAAAGAGGTGGTTTTTTGGCAGAGCAGGATTTACTTGCACAGGAGGAGGCAGAGCTTGATAAGCTTGCCTACACTAAAAAGCGTTACCTTTCGCCAAAGGAAATTACGGCGTATGTGCTTGTTAACTTCGGTCAGAAAAATTTAAGTCAGTTTGTTAGTGCGTTTAAGGAATTCTTTATGATTCAGTTCCTT